>CAIKID010000086.1 GCA_903827345.1 uncultured Actinomycetes bacterium
GCAGAGCTCGGAGTGGATGCCATCTGGCTCAGTCCCTTTTATTCATCTCCCAATAAAGATGGCGGTTATGACGTCTCTAACCCCCGAGATGTGGACCCCCGCTTTGGAACGCTCGCAGATGCTAAAGAGCTGATCGATGCTTCTCACTCCCACGGGATTAAATTCATCACCGATATTGTGCCGAACCACTTTTCAGCCGAGCACCGCTGGTTCAAAGAGGCGCTTGCCGCCCCCAAGGGTTCGATCGCCAGATCCCGTTTCCATTTCTACGATGGTCGAGGTGAGAATGGCGAGATCCCACCCAATAACTGGATCTCAATCTTTCGGGGTCCTGCATGGACTCGAACTCCCGATGGGCAGTGGTACCTCCATCTCTTTGATTCCAGCCAACCCGATCTCAACTGGGATAACCCGGATGTTGCAGCAGATTTTGAAGAGACTCTGCGCTTCTGGCTCGACCTTGGAGTAGATGGCTTTCGCATCGATGTCGCTCATGGCTCTGTAAAAGAAGATATTTTGGTGGACCATCGCGACCCAGAGCGCTTGGTTGACGCGTTGCGCTTAGATTTCTTGGAGATAAGCGAGAGTGAAAGGGCTGGATTGTTGGGCAACATCCCCTTCTTCGATCGCGAAGGTGTTCACGATATATACCGCAAGTGGCGCCAGATTCTTGATCAGTATCCAGGAGACCGAATGGCGGTCGCCGAAGCATTTGTTTATCCTTCGAGCCGAGCCGCCCGATATGTGCGTGAAGATGAACTCAATCAGGTCTTTAATTTCAATTTCATGATGCTGGGATGGGATGCAGCGGCGATGAAAGCCAGCATCGAACGTACTCTCGCAGAGCTGGTTGATGTAAAAGCGCCTGCCACATGGGTGCTTAACAATCACGACACTCCTCGTGTTGTAACCCGAATAGGTGGCGCTCGAAAAGCTCGTGCGCTCGCAATGCTGACTCATTCATTGCCAGGCGGAATTTATATTTATCAAGGTGAAGAGTTGGGGTTGCCCAGCGCAGATCTACCCGATGCAGCGCGACAAGATCCAGCATTTATTCGCAGCGGCGGTACAGATAAGGGTCGCGATGAATGTCGCGTTCCAATTCCTTGGGATTCCACTCAACCCAATTACGGATATGGCACTACAAAGCCGTGGTTGCCACAACCAACCGATTGGGCGCAGTATGCAATGGACGTTGAAGCGAAAGATTCATCTAGTAGTTGGGCGCTCTATAAGAAGAGCCTTTCGCTACGTCACTCACATCCCGCACTGGGTGGAGAGGGAGTTCCAACTTGGGTCGATGCACCAGAGGGAGTTATGCACTTCACCCGTGAGCCAGGGTTAGAGGTCGTTGTAAATACGACCGGCGCCCTGATTTCAGTAGATGTTCAGGGGACTTCTATCTTGCTCGAATCGATGAGTGGAAATTCACTCATCGACGGTTGCCTAGCAATTGCTGCTGATACGACCGTCTGGTTACAGCGCTAGCTACTTAACAGAACCGGCGAGCAAGCCTCTTACGAAATAACGCTGGAGTGAGAAGAAGACAACGAGCGGCACGAGAATTGTGACGAAGGCGCTGGAAGTTAATAGCTCCCAGTGACTTCCCCATGTTCCAGCAAGTCCCGCAAGCTTGTTGTTGAGTGGATCGATACCTTCAGTTCCTCCTGTGAATGTAAGCGCAACGAGAAGATCGTTCCACACCCAGAGAAATTGGAAGATCGTGAAAGCCGCAATTGCCGGAACCGAGAGTGGCAGAACTATTCGACGAAAGATCATGAAATGGCTAGCGCCATCAACATTGGCCGCTTCCATCAGATCTCTCGGAAGTGAAGAGATGAAGTTGTGTAATAGGTAAATTGCCAAAGGTAGAGCAAACATGGTGTGAGGGACCCATATACCGAGGAACTTTCCGGCAATGTGTAGTGCCGGGACAAGGGTCACGCTACCAATGTGAACACCACCAGTGAAGAGATTTAGGAGTGGAACTAGAGCTACCTGAATTGGAACAATCTGAAGCGCGAAGATTCCGTAAAAAACCGCATCGCTGCCCCGAAACTTTACCCACGCTAGGCAGTAAGCAGCCATTGTTGCAAGTGTGATTGGAAATATGACAGCGGGAATCGTAATAACAAAAGAGTTGATGACATAAGGCATGATTCCATTAGGTATTCCACTTACTGTGCTTGAGCTGAAAATCGCAGAGTAATTACCCAAGGTTAGGTGCGGATGTATAAATAAATTCCACCATCCGTTGGCTGAAATATCAGATTTACGGCGGAACGATGTTGTAAATAGTCCTAGGGTAGGAATTGTCCAGAAGATGGCGATGATCCAAACCGTGATGGTTGCTCCACGGCTTCCAAATAGTTTACGGCCAGCGTTGGGCTCAGCGAGCTTTGGCGCTTTGTTACGAGTTAACAGGCTCATGCGATTGTCCGCTCCCGACGTAGATTCATAATGTTGTAGACCAGGACAGGGATAACAAGCAAGAAGAGAACGATCGCCATTGCAGCTCCACGCCCTGCGTCGTAACGGATAAAGGTCTCTGAGTACATCTCGTTTGCAAGAACCGATGTCCCAAAGTTTCCGCCGGTCGATGCCCGGACAATATCGAAGAGTTTAAGAGTTGCGACGACCATGGTGGCTAGTACAACGATGAAGGTAGAACGAACCATTGGAAACGTGATTCCACGGAATAAACGCCAGCCCGTAGCTCCATCGAGAGATGACGCCTCCATAATATCTGCAGGTACATTCTTGATGGCTGCAGAGAGGATCACCATTGCAAAACCGGTCTGCGACCAGACGAAGACGACCATCAACAAGAAAGTGTTAAGCGGCTGCGTTAAGAGCCAGTTGGGTGGCTCAAAGCCCAAGTGATGGGCGATAGATGACATTAAGCCAACCTGTGGCTGGTTTGGGTTTGCGAACTTGTAAACAAATTCCCAGACGATCGAGGCGCCAACAAAAGAGATGGCCATCGGCATAAAGATTAAGGATTTAGCTACAGACTCACGGCGCATGCGATCGAGGAGAATCGCGAGGAGCAGTCCCAGGCCGGTGGTGACGATAGGAGTAAGAAGAATCCAGAAGACGGTATTTCGGAGCACGATACGCATGCTCGGATCGGTAAATAGCCATTGATAATTGTTAAATCCAACCCAGTGTTTAGAGGCGGAACCTTTAAAACTTAGGAGCAAGGTGCGAATGGCCGGACCAAGCAGACCAAAGAGGAGAAGGATAAGCGCCGGTCCAAGGAATACAACAATCGCAATTGGA
>CAIKID010000087.1 GCA_903827345.1 uncultured Actinomycetes bacterium
CTATGCAATCCATTAAAGCCGAGATCGCCCAAGCGAAAAGTCAATCGAGTGCAGATTGATTCTGGTAGTCGATGGCGAGCAGCTTTGGCGCAATGGGCCATTCCACAATCAATTTTGGATCAGGCCCCGGAAAATCCTTGGATTCATCCGGCTGCACTCTTTCAAATCCCAGAAAATATTGCCGATTCAATTTCACATCAACGCGCCCGTGAATCACTTGTCATAGGCGGAACCCTCTTAGATATTGGGTGTGGCGGGGGAATCGCAGCATTTGCAGTTTCGCCTCCGGCTGCGCATGTAATTGGGGTTGACCATCAACCCGAGATGTTGTCGATGTTTTCCCAAAATGCTCGCACGCGAGGGCTCACCTCAGAGGTATTTGAAGGGTTCTGGCCTGCAGTTTCACCTCTCGTGCCGGTGGCAGATGTTGCCACTGCGCACCATGTCCTCTACAACGTTCCAGAGATCGAGGACTTCCTACTTGCTATGAATGCTCACGCTACGCAGCGAGTTGTCTTAGAGATGCCACAGCACCATCCGTTGGCAAACGCCTCGGCGCTGTGGAAACACTTTTGGAGCCTTGATCGTCCGGTGGATCCAACTCCTGAAGATCTCATGAAAGTCCTTGCAGAATTGGAATTTGATGCACATGTGGAGCTCTGGGAGGGATCGATGCGCCAAGAGAGTGATCTAGCTCAACTGGCTCATTACTCCAGAATTAGACTCTGCTTGCCTGTAGAACGCGAGGGTGAAGTACTGGAATTTCTGACTTCTGCGCCGCGCGAGGAGAGCCGGAAGCTCGCAACAATTTGGTGGGATACCCATTGAATCTGGAGAAATTGAATGTAGAGAAGCTATCGGTTGCCACAAGGGATGCGATCGCTAAAACTCTTGTAGCCATTCAATTTTTTATGCTGGCGGCAATCGCAATAGTTGGAATAACAAAAGTGCATGCGAAAGCTCATACCTATCTCGGCATGGAGATCGGTCTGGTCGCACTCGGGTTACTGATTATTGCTTCTGCTGGTGTTGCGCTTCGCCCATCTCTGCGAATCTCGCCGATTCCCAAGGATAATTCTCCACTCATTGAAAATGGAATTTATCGGCGTGTGCGCCATCCCATGTACCTTGGAGTAATCCTTATTGGGTGCGGAATGGCCGGATATGCCGATTCATGGATCTCTTGGATTCTGGAATTGGTTTTGATAATCGACCTCAATATTAAGGCCCGTTTTGAAGATGCTCTATTGAGAGAGATTCATCCGGAGTCTATGCATTATCAGATGCATGTCTCACGGATCTTGCCTTGCATGAGTGGAAGCTGTCGAACAAATTGCATCAGTCAGTAAATAAGAGCTAGAAGCGACGAGCAGCCACAAACTTTTCTCCACCAAAATAATTGCCAAAGGATTCGATCCGAACTCGAGCACCAGTATGAGGTGCATCGACCATTTGGCCACTGCCGAAATAAATACCTACATGAGAGATTGGTTGTCCAAAGAAGACTAGATCTCCGGGACGAATTTGATTGAGTGGAACTCGCTTGCCATATGCGGTCTGGGCAGAAGCAGAGTGGGGAATTGATATTCCAGCCTGCTGTAAGGCTCTCATCGTCAGGCCAGAACAATCCCAGAAGACCATTCCTGCTCCACCAAACATGTACCGCGATCCAATTTGTTTGAGGGCATACTTTAAAGCGATCGCTTCGGCTCCGGTAGCTGCAATCTTGCCTTTAGCCAGGGCTAATGATTTCTTTTGATAGGCGCTATCTTGCGAAGCCTGTAGCGCAGCTAGTCGCGCTCTTTCAGCCTTGGTTAAACCTGCAAGCAATTTTTGAGCTTGTGCCAACTTGGCCTGCGCGGCGATCTCTTGTGCTTGGTACTTGGCCTTCGCCGCCGCAACGAGTGCGACCTTTTGATTCAGGGTGAGAGCTGTGCTTTTGAGGGCGATGTCGGCAGCGGCGAATTTGCGCATTCGTACTGCGTTTTGCGTCTCAACGACGCTCAATGACTGCGCACTATTTAAGTAACGCGTGGGATCAGAAGAGAACATAAGGGTCATTCCTTGACCCAGCGATCCATTCTTATATTGCTCTGCCGCCAAGAGTCCGATGGTTTTCTTCAAGGCGGTGAGGATAGAAGTTTGAACTCCGTCTTGAGCCTGGACCGAATTGAGAGAGCGCGTTAAAGCGATGAGATTGACCTGGGAGGCCTGCGCCGCCTCTGCGATAGCCGAGGCTTGAATCTGGAGCGTTGTTACTTGAGCTTGCACCGCAGCGATGGATTGCGCCGCATCTGAGATAGGGGCAGTGACCACGAGCAGAGCAGCTAAAGATGTAGAGGTTAGAGCCCAAGCCAG
>CAIKID010000088.1 GCA_903827345.1 uncultured Actinomycetes bacterium
AGCAGCAAAGCGCGCCATAAAAGCCGGATTCGATCTCGTTGAAATTCATGCAGCTCATGGTTACCTACTCCACGAGTTCTACTCTCCACTTTCAAACCAACGTACCGATGAATATGGTGGCGATTTCGAAGGTCGCGTCCGTTTCCTCAAAGAGGTAGTTCAAGAGGTTCGCGCCAGTATCGGCGAGAGCGTCCCGCTCTTTGTTCGCATTTCTGCTTCGGACTGGACTGAGGGTGGTTGGACAATCGAAGATTCGGTGCGCTTAGCCAATGAATTAATCCCACTCGGCGTTGATCTGATTGATACATCAAGTGGCGGCAACGTTCCCAACGCGAAGATCGCCGTTGGCCCGGGCTACCAAGTGGCGTTCTCGGAAGCAATCAAGCATGGATCAACTATCAAAACTTCCGCAGTCGGAATGATCACCGATCCCGTTCAAGCAAATACGATTATTGAATCAGGCCAAGCCGATGCCGTCATGCTTGCTCGCGAGTTCCTGCGCAATCCACGGTGGCCGCTGCATGCAGCCCATCTACTCGGCGCTGACATCACATGGCCAGCGCAGTTAGCGCGCGGCAAGCTCTGAGACTTCACCAGAACTTTCGAGCGTAGAGTGTCGGTGGAATAATCATAATATGTTCGGCATAGATATTTAGAGAAACCAAGTTAGTAGAATTGATTGTCTAAAATAGGGGGGGGATAGTTACGGTTTAAGTTGCGAATTCGAACAATCTCAGAGAAGGACGGAATCCATGTCTAAGAGACTTCTATCTATCGTACTTTCAATAGGGCTAATTGCTGGAGTTGGCGTAGCAAATGCCACCGGGGCAAGTGCTGCTGAAAAGCCAGAATCGTCTATGTCTGTAACAACCACCTCGGTGGGCACCCCCTCAATAATAGGATTTAGCAGTGGGTGCTTTAGTGCAGGTCAATGTGGGCCGGTTATCCCTAGTACGCCCAGCGGCCCAACCACGCATCAAATATGTCATACAGTGCAAGTGCTGGCCGGATTTACTGGTGTTTGGGCATATTTGGGATCAGTATTATCATGGGTTGCAATTCCGATTTATACCGCTGCATTAGTTTGTACAATTTTATATTACTAAGGAGTGTGCATTACTAATGGCAATTTTTTGGCGCGTTTTGGGCGTGATTACAACGATGTTCGCTGGTCATTTCTTTCTCGGCATGGTTGATGATTTGTTAAAGCAAAAAAAGTGGCTGAAATATAAATCACAAGACCAATCTAAACCCTAGTAATTGACCACAACACTTTCAGCATCTTATATTGCATAGCCCTGAGTGGATGAGGTCGTCCATCCTTTTGGGGAATCCCCTTGGAGCGAATGACGGTCATGCTTGCTCGCGAGTTCCTGCGCAATCCGCGCTGGCCGCTGCATGCAGCCCATGTACTCGGCGCTGACATCACATGGCCAGCGCAGTTAGTGCGCGGCAAGCTCTAGAGAGCCTTTAGCGCACTCACAACCTTGGTCAACGAATCCTTAGCATCACCGAAAAGCAACGTGGTCTTTGGATCGTAGAGGAGTTCGTTCTCAATACCGGCGAATCCTGGGCGCATTGAACGCTTCAAGAAGATGACGTTTCCAGCAGATGCAACATCCAAGATTGGCATTCCATAAATTGGGCAGCCTGGGGATGTCTTAGCAGCTGGGTTAACTACATCGTTTGCGCCAACGACGAGCACAACATCGGTCTGTGGGAAGGTCGGATTGACCTCATCCATCTCGACGAGTTGCTCGTAAGGAACATTCGCTTCAGCGAGGAGCACGTTCATGTGACCCGGCATACGACCGGCAACGGGGTGGATACCGTAAGCAACATCGACGCCCTTTGAAGTCAGCAAGTCAGCGAGTTCGCGGACAGTGTGCTGTGCTTGAGCTACAGCCAAACCAAATCCAGGAACGATAACGACGCGTTGTGCGTAGTTGAGCAAGATCGCGACATCATCTGGAGAACCAGATTTCACAGAACGAGCCTCGCCACCTTCGACAGCGGCCTGTGGCTTGGCGGTAAATGCCCCGAAGAGCGTTCCAAAGAGCGAACGACCCATAGCGGCAGCCATTAAGCGAGTGAGGATGGTTCCTGATGCACCAACGAGTGTTCCAGCAACGATCAAGAGAGTTGATTGGAGAACATATCCGCTAGCAGCAACGGTGAGACCGGTGAATGCATTGAGGAGGGAGATAACGATTGGAACGTCAGCTCCACCAACTGGAAGTACGAAGAGGACACCGAAGAGC
>CAIKID010000089.1 GCA_903827345.1 uncultured Actinomycetes bacterium
AACAATATAAAGCGCCAGTGGTGGAAATCCATGGTGCAGGGCCGCGAAGATGTCGTCGGCCTGGATTCATCGGTGATCTTGGCGCCTGAAGTCTGGCAAGCATCCGGTCATATCGAAACATTCTTAGAACCTTTGACAGAGTGCACCGCTTGTCACAAGCGCTATCGCGCCGACCATTTAGAAGAGGCCTTCGAAGCCAAGCACAAGCGTCCACCAACTTCGATGGAAGAGATCGGTTGCCCTAACTGCGGCAACAAGGGTCAATTCACCGCACCTCGCCAATTCTCAGGGCTACTCAAGACATATCTTGGTGCCGTCGAAGATGAATCTGGCCTGGCTTACTTACGTCCGGAGACCGCACAAGGTATTTTCATTAACTTCGAGAACGTCGCAACCACATCGCGTAAGAAGCCACCATTTGGTATCGGCCAGATTGGCAAATCTTTCCGCAACGAGATCACTCCCGGAAACTTCATCTTCCGTACCCGCGAATTTGAGCAGATGGAGATGGAATTCTTCGTTGTGCCAGGTACCGACGAAGAGTGGCACCAATATTGGATAGATACTCGTATGGCTTGGTACACCGACCTTGGAATCAATCCCGATCGCCTCCGTTTATTTGAGCACCCTAAAGAGAAGTTGTCGCATTACTCCAAGCGCACCGTTGATATCGAATACAAATTTGAATTCAATGGCATCGAATGGGGCGAGCTCGAAGGTATCGCTTCGCGTACCGACTACGACCTCAAGGCGCATAGCGCTGCATCTGGCAAGGACTTATCTTGGTTTGATCAAGAGAAGAACGAACGTTGGACTCCCTTTGTTATCGAACCTGCAGCCGGCGTAGATCGTTGCACGCTGACTTTCATGATGGATGCATTTACCGAAGATGAAGCTCCCAACAGCAAGGGCGAAATGGAGAAGCGCGCAGTCATGAAGATCGACCATCGCTTGGCTCCGATCAAGGTTGCTGTACTTCCGCTCTCACGTAACGCTGACTTGTCACCCAAGGCACGCGATTTAGCTGCAGAGCTGCGCAAGAACTGGTCTGTTGATTTTGATGATGCGGGCGCCATTGGGCGTCGCTATCGCCGCCAAGATGAGATCGGTACTCCGTACTGCATCACCATCGACTTTGAATCCCTGGAGGACAATGCCGTCACGATCCGCGATCGCGACACGATGGCGCAAGAGCGCATTGGCATTGATCACGTGCAAGCCTGGCTCGCACCACGCCTCCTCGGAGCGTAATTTCGTGATTACTAAGACCGCTCCGCTCCGTTTGCCGATTGCCAACGGGCAATTTGCGAACGACGAAGTGGTCTTAGATTCCCCTGTCGTCCTTGCTCCAATGGCGGGAATTACCAATTCGGCATTTAGAACGCTCTGTCGCGAACAGGGAGCGGGACTCTTCGTATCTGAAATGGTCACCGCCCGCGCTCTGATTGAACGCCATCCCGAGACGATGCGTTTGATTACACCTGGCGTTGGCGAAACTCCGCGCTCGGTGCTGTTATACGCTATCGATCCAACGGTTGTTGGCAAGGCGATCGAGATATTGGGCGCTGAAAACTTAGCTGATCACATCGACCTCAACTTTGGTTGTCCAGTTCCCAAGGTGACACGTCGTGGTGGGGGAGCGGCGCTGCCTTTTAAACGCAATCTCTTTAGCGCGATTGTTGGAACATCGGTCAAGACGGCCGCTCAATATGGAATTCCAGTCACGGTAAAGATGCGCGTGGGAATCAATAGCGATCACCACACCTATCTCGAAGCCGGTAAATCTGCCGCTGATCTTGGCGTGGCATGGGTGGCGCTACACGCACGCACTGCAGAACAGATGTATGAAGGTCAAGCCGATTGGTCGCGTATCGCTAACCTCGTTGCACATTTAGCACCGACTGGTGTGCCCGTACTTGGTAACGGAGATATCTGGTCCGGCGCCGATGGAGTGCGCATGATGCAAGAGACTGGATGTGCTGGAGTCGTCGTTGGCCGCGGTTGTCTCGGACGCCCGTGGTTATTTGCAGATCTGGTTGCCGCATTCAATGGCGAAGAGACTCCGACCCTTCCCAGCCTCTTTGAAGTACGCAAAATTATGTATCGCCACGGTGAGTTGCTCGTTGAATTTTTTGAGAGCGAAGGTCGTGCTATGCGCGATCTGCGCAAACATATGGCCTGGTATCTAAAAGGCTTCTCGGTTCCGCGCGAAATCCGCGCCGGCTTTGGCATGGTCTCATCTCTAGGCGAGCTGGATCATCTTCTCTCGCAACTGGAAGATCAGCCGTATCCCATTGAGATCGCTGAAGCTCCGCGCGGACGTCGCAGCCATGGCCGCGCAGTGTCACTTCCCGACGGTTGGCTCAATGATCCCGACGAGTTTGCAACAATCACTATTGATGATTCTGTCTCTGGCGGTTGATGGTGTTCCTCTTTAAAATCCTGCGCCGGATTATTGGAGCGCTCGTTCTTCTGATCATCATCGTGCCGCTCTATGTTGCCAGCCAGATCTGGTGGACCGCGCATCACCCGTCTATCAAAGAGAGCGCTGCGATCGTGGTGCTTGGCGCCGCGCAAGATAATGGAAAGCCGACTCCGATATTGGCAGAGCGAATTACGCAAGCACGATTGGCTTACAAGTCAGGTCTGGCACCGCTCATCATTACTGTGGGTGGCGGGCAGAAGGGTGATCTCTCTACGGAAGCCGCCACCAGCACCAATTCGCTGGTCGATCAGCGCGTTCCAAGAAAGCACGTTGTAACTTTGCCGATCGGTAAAGATACGCTGACC
>CAIKID010000090.1 GCA_903827345.1 uncultured Actinomycetes bacterium
ACGATTACACATAGATATAAGAGCGCGGGGATCTACACCGTAAATGTAGCAATCTCGTGGGCTGGTTCATGGGCGGCGCAAGGCGCGCTCTTGCCGGTGTTGGGCGGTGCGATCGTGCAGAACACAGCGGCCACCATTCAAGTTTCACCTGGCCCCACAGATTTCACACGGTGAAGGTATGCACATCTCGCTGCTAGCGCTTCTTATAGTGTCTCTCTACCGCGCCATCTTTAAGCCATGACACCACATACGACCACCGAACTCACCTCACCGCACGATCTCTTGGCCGCTGTTCCATTTATGGTCGGCTATCACCCTCAGGATTCACTCGTTGCAATGGCGCTACGCGAGCACAAGGTGGTGATGGCGATGCGCGTTGATTTTCCAGATGACTCCGCAATGGAGGTCATAAGCCAGACCGTCGCTTCGCACTTGCTTCGCGAAGCGGCCACTGAGGCAATCGTGGTTGGGTATCTGCCAGGTACTGCTTTAGCAATCGATCCGCTCGCCACTTTGCGTGATGTAATCACCGATCACGGTGTTGCGGTCAAGGAATGTATCGAAGTTCGCGCCGGCCGCTTTCGCTCCACGCTCTGCGAAGATCTTGATTGTTGCCCGCCGGAGGGCACCCCTGTCCCACCTCTTTCCGATAGCAGAGTTACCGTTGAACAAGTTGCGGCTGGTAACCCACTGCCATACCTCGATCTCGATGAGATGAAACGATCGATCGCAGCACTTCCCGTTGATAAAGAACTCAATAAGGCGATTAAGAAGCTTTCAGAGATTGATTATGAATCTGATGACATCATCATATTTCAACGCGCAGGCGCAGATGCGATTAATGAATTAGCCGCTGAATTCAAGAGAGTTGGTCTGAGCGAAAATAGGGCTTTGGTAGCGCTGGTCTTAGTTAGGCTCCTTGATCTGCAAGTTCGTGATTATGCGATGGGAATGGCAACTGAAGAGACGATGGAATCCCTCTGGGATATGTGGCGTTGGTTATTGCGCGTTGCGCCTCGCGGATATGTAGCGCCGGTAGCCGTGATCTTCGCCACCATCTCTTATGAGCGCGGTGATGGGGCGCTGGCACAACGAGCGCTCGATCGCGCATTTGAGGATAGCCCCTCCTACCAGATGGCCAAGCTCTTGCGCCGCACCTTTGCCGCGGGCTGGCCACCATCTGCATTTACCCAGATGAGAGCAGACCTTCATCCCAAGATCTGCGCCGCAATATACGAATAATCGCTGCTCGGGTGGGAGTAACATCAAGTCCATGATTATTGGTGTTCCTAAAGAGATTAAAAATAATGAATCCCGCGTAGCACTTACTCCCTCTGGGGCACATGCTCTTAGTGGTCAGCACACCGTGCTGATCGAAAGCGGAGCTGGCGTTGGTTCTGCAATTAGCGATGCCGATTATGTTGCCGCTGGCGCGCAGATTGTTGCGACCGCCGATGAGGTCTGGCAACGCGCGGAAATGATCATGAAGGTCAAGGAGCCCATCGCCATCGAATATCCCAAGATGCGCAAAGGTCAGATCCTCTTTACCTATTTGCACCTCGCTGCAGATCGTGAATTAACCATTGCCCTTATGGAACAAGGCGTCACCGCTATCGCTTACGAGACCGTTGAAATTAACCGTCACTTGCCCTTGCTCGCACCGATGTCAGAAGTCGCCGGCCGGATGTCGATTCAAGTTGGCGCAACTGCGCTACAACGTCCCGAAGGTGGACGCGGAGTCCTGCTTACTGGAGTTCCCGGAGTTCGTCCCGGCAAAGTTGTCATCTTGGGTGGGGGAGTCGTTGGAGTTGCAGCAGCCACCGTTGCACATGGCATGCATGCCGATGTCACAATCCTTGATCTCAACTTGGCGCGCTTAGCCGAGATCGACCAGATCTTTGCCGGGCAGGTTAAGACTTTGGCCTCCTCTAAATACGAGATCGAACAACAATGCATGGCCGCCGACTTAGTAATCGGCGCCGTCTTAGTTCCTGGAGCAAAGGCTCCCAAGCTCGTCACCAAAGAATTAGTAGCGAAGATGAAGCCGGGATCGGTGCTCGTTGACGTTGCAATCGATCAAGGTGGCTGCTTCGAAGGTTCTGTCGCAACCACGCACGCTGAACCAACATTTAAAGTCCACGATTCTTTGTATTACTGCGTCGCAAATATGCCTGGTGCGGTCCCCGCGACTTCGACCTACGCCCTCGCCAATGCCACCATTAAATATGCGGTGGCCATCGCAGATCTCGGCTGGGAAGCAGCGATCGCGCGCGATCCCGCGCTGGGTTCTGGCCTCAATGTGCACGCCGGCAAGATCACTTATGCCGCTGTTGCTGCTGCTCACGGGCTCTAGTAACCTAGCCTCATGAACACGCGCAGCCTCCTCCTTCGCTGCCGCAGCGGGGCCAACTAACCGGTCACCTCGCTCGCGGAGGTTTTCTCTTGCCGGTAAATGAGAAAACAACCCGCGAAACCTAAGGAGCTTTAAATGGATTATCCAGAGCAACAACCTTCGACGATGCCAGTGCATCGTTATGCACCTTTTATCCCAGTAGATCTAGCCGACCGCACCTGGCCCGCCAAGCGAATCACTAAAGCGCCGAAGTGGTGTTCTGTTGATCTGCGCGATGGCAATCAAGCGCTGATCGATCCGATGGATCCGCACCGCAAATTGACGATGTTCAATCTGCTGGTCAAGATGGGTTACAAAGAGATTGAAGTGGGCTTTCCCAGCGCATCTCAACTCGACTTTGATTTCGTGCGCAAGATCATCGAAGAGAATCTGATCCCCGATGATGTTGTTATCCAAGTATTGACCCAAGCCCGTCGCCCCTTGATCGAACGCACCTTCGAATCGGTTAAAGGCGCAAAGCAAGTTGTTATTCATCTTTATAACTCGACGTCAACGCTGCAACGCCGCGTCGTCTTCGGCCAGGATAAAGAGGGCATCAAGAAGATCGCTACCGACGGCGCTCAGATCTGCCAAGATTTAATCGCGACCGTTCCAGGTACGACAGTCTTCTTCGAATATAGCCCCGAGTCATATACCGGCACCGAACTCGAATATGCCAAAGAGGTCTGCGACGCTGTTAACGACATCTGGAAGCCGACCCCCGATCACAAGACGATCATCAATTTGCCGGCAACCGTTGAGATGGCATCACCTAACGTGTATGCCGATTCCATCGAATGGATGCACCGCAATCTGAAGTATCGCGACTCTGTTGTTCTATCGCTGCACCCACATAACGATCGTGGAACCGGAGTAGCTGCTGCCGAGTTGGCATATCTGGCTGGCGCCGATCGCATCGAAGGAACTCTCTTCGGCAATGGAGAGCGCACCGGAAATGTCTGCTTAGTAACCTTGGGCCTTAATTTATTTAGCCACGGCATCGATCCGCATATCGATTTCTCTGATATCGATGAGATCCGCCGTACCGTCGAATATTGCAATCAATTGCGCGTACCAGAGCGTCATCCCTATGGTGGCGACTTGGTCTTCACCGCATTCTCTGGTTCACACCAGGATGCAATCAAGAAGGGGCTGGAGCATATGCAGCGCGATGCCGATGCTGCTGGGCGCCATATCGATCAACATACCTGGGCGGTTCCATACCTTCCGATCGATCCCAAAGATATTGGCCGTTCGTACGAAGCCGTTATTCGCGTTAACTCGCAATCGGGTAAAGGTGGCGTCGCATATTTGATGAAGAACGAGCACCATCTTGATTTACCACGCCGACTGCAAATTGAATTTTCGCAGGTCGTTCAATCCAAGACCGATTCCGAAGGTGGGGAAGTAACTCCCGATCAACTCTGGCAGATCTTTGAAGATGAGTACCTTCCAGCTGCCGAGAACCAATGGGGACGATTTAAGTTAGTTGGCCTCTCGCAGACCAGCCACTTGGATGAAGATGTAAATCTCTCGGTCGAACTCTTGGATCATCACGCCATTCACTCGCTCAGCGGAACCGGTAACGGTCCGATCGCGGCCTTCGTAGACATCATGAATAAGCACGTCGGTGGCGCTGGAGTTCGCGTTCTGGATTACTACGAACATGCACTCTCTGCTGGCGGCGATGCCAAGGCAGCTGCCTATTTAGAGTGCGAAGTCGCTGGTAACACCTTCTGGGGTGTCGGCATTGACCCAAGTACGACCACCGCAGCTCTCAAAGCCGTCGTCTCAGCGGTAAATCGCGGCTTGCGACAGTAGTCCGCGATACGGTGACCCCATGTCGGTCTACCGCGATCAAGCGATCGTTCTGCGCACCCAGAAGTTGGGCGAGGCTGACCGCATCATCACCCTCTTTACCCGCGAACACGGGCGGATCCGCGCTGTAGCTAAAGGCGTGCGTCGGACCAAATCCAGGTGGGGCGCCCGCTTAGAACCCGCCTCGCATGTGGATCTGCAGTTGTACTCGGGGCGCAACTTGGACACGGTTACGCAAGCCGTCAGCATCGAAAACTATGGCGACACTCTGTCACTCGACTACCAGCGCTGGACTTGTGCTTCGGCAATCTTGGAAGCAGCCGAACGCTTTGTATCGCACGAACACGAACCCGCATTGCAACAGTACTTACTATTGGTAGGAGCGCTAAAAGCGCTGGCCAACGAAACCTACGATGCCTCTCTTATTCTCGACGCCTTCTTGCTGCGCTCGCTCGCTGTAGCAGGTTATGCGCCATCACTCTCAAATTGCTCGCGCTGTGACGCACCAGGACCACATCGCTATTTCTCATTAGTTGGCGGTGGCAGCGTCTGCGACAACTGCAAACCGAGCGCGGCGCCTACTCCACACCCCGAGACCCTTCTTCTTATGCAACAACTTTTGAGCGGGGATTGGGACTTTGCCTCCGCCAGCGAGCAGCGCTATCGCCGCGAAGCATCTGGCCTGATCGCGGCCTACCTGCAATGGCACCTAGAACGTGGTCTACGGAGCCTGCCATTAGTTGAGAGAATCTGACAGTGAGTACACCCAAGCCACCTAAGGTCAACAACGTTCCAAACCACGTTGCGATCGTGATGGATGGCAATGGTCGCTGGGCCAAGAAGCGCGGGCTACCGCGCACTGCAGGGCACGAAGCCGGTGAGGCAGCGCTGCTCGATGTTGTTCATGGTGCAATCGCAATTGGTGTTAAAGAGATTAGCGCGTATGCATTCTCTACCGAGAACTGGCGG
>CAIKID010000091.1 GCA_903827345.1 uncultured Actinomycetes bacterium
ACGGTATCTGCCGGTCCAGGTTTTCCACCGACGTGAAAACGGGCAGCGCCCACGCCTAAGGGCGAACGCATTGCGGTCGCAACCGCACGTTCGAAAGCGCCAACCCCTTTTGCTGCCATGATGCCGCCGACATTCACAGCACCGGTCTCGCCCATTCCTTTAACGGCGCTATCAATATATGTAGGCGCAACTTCGGCATGGCCGTCGATACGGCAGATGATTGAATACTGCGAGGCGGCGATCGCCAGATTTAGGGCAGCCGCGGTTCGACCCGATGGGTTTTCGACCAGGACCACGCGCGAATCTTTCAGAGCGAGAGCCCGAGCTATCTCATTGGTGCGATCGGTGGATGGTCCGAGCGCCAATATGACTTCGAGGGGACCTTCATAACGCTGCGCCAAAATCGCGGTTATTGCATCATCAAGGTAGCGCTCTTCGTTCAAAATCGGCAGGACAACGGAGACTCCAACGGGAGTTTGCTCTGAATTTACCTTCTTCTGGCTCATACAGCGCTCACGGTACCGTTTCGTAGCGTTACTATCGGCGTAATGACTCTCAAAATCTCTGTGATTGGCACCGGATACCTGGGCGCCACCCACGCCGCCTGCATGTCGAGCCTCGGCTTCGAGGTCATCGGCATCGATACCGATGCTGCCAAGATCGCCAGCCTTGCTTCAGGAACGATTCCGTTCTACGAGCCGGGCCTGCAGGAGCTCTTGCAGAGCGAGTTAAAAACCGGACGGCTGGCATTTTCCACCGATTTCTCCGCGATCAAAGATTGCGATGTGCACTTTATCTGCGTGGGTACCCCACAAGTAAAAGATGGCCTAGCCGCCGATCTCACATATGTCTTCGCTTCGCTTGCCGCCATCGCACCTGTTATTAAAGATGGCTCGCTTGTTGTTGGTAAATCAACGGTGCCAGTTGGAACCGCAGCAAAGTTGCGCGAACAACTCCTTGCTATTAATCCCAATACCGACCTGGCTTGGAACCCCGAGTTCTTGCGCGAGGGTTTCGCCGTTGAAGATACTTTGAATCCGACTCGTCTCGTCGTTGGAGTCGCAGATCCACAAGCCGAAGAACTCTTGCGAGAGGTGTACGCGAAGAATTTAGCAGCGCAAACTCCTTGGATTAGCGCAGATCTACCTACTTCCGAACTCGTTAAAGTTTCGGCGAATGCATTTTTGGCAACCAAGATCTCCTTTATTAACGCAATGGCTGAAATTTGTGAAGCCGCTGGCGGAGATGTCACGGTGCTTGCAAAAGCCATTGGTTATGACCCTCGTATCGGACATCGCTTCTTGCAGGCAGGTATCGGCTTCGGCGGGGGCTGCTTGCCAAAAGATATCCGTGCCTTCATGGCGCGATCTGAAGAGCTAGGCGCGGAACAAGCCCTGGAATTCTTGCGCGAAATTGATTCTATTAATACTCGGGCTCGCACGCGCATGATTGACCTGGTCCGCAAAGATCTCGGCGAGGATTTACGCGGAAAGAAGATTGCCGTACTTGGCGCGGCCTTTAAGCCAGATAGCGATGATGTAAGAGATTCTCCAGCGCTAGATATCGCGGTTCAGATTCAGGCCGCTGGTGCGCTAGTGACCGTTCACGATCCTAAAGCTATAGCCAATGCGCGCAATCGCTTCCCTGCGCTGGGATTTTCCGAGAGTATCGAAGAGTGTGTAGCGGGTGCCGATCTCGTGCTGCACCTCACCGAATGGAAGGTCTATCGCGAGATAGATCCTGCAGAATTAATTAAATTAGTGGCACAACCAAAGGTCATTGACGGCCGAAATGCGCTCGACCGAGATAAATGGCGTGCTGCTGGTTGGGACTTTAGAGCTTTGGGTCGCAGTAACGCTTAGAAACCAGTTCGGGTATTTCGCTTTGCGTTGAGAGTCTTTCCCTTTTCTAAAGAGGCAACTCGCGCGCTCTCCATCAAGGCGCCAACCTTTGCCGCAACAGCCGGATCGCTCGCACCCAAGATACGTGCTGCCAAGAGTCCGGCATTCTTAGAATTTCCCACACCCACGGTTGCGACTGGAATACCAGCGGGCATCTGCACGATTGAAAGCAGTGAATCCATACCATCTAAGACCTTGAGAGCAACTGGAACTCCGATAACCGGAAGAGTTGTGGCCGCCGCGATCATTCCAGGTAGATGTGCAGCGCCTCCGGCGCCAGCAATAATTACTTTGTATCCTGCGCCAACTGCGCCATTGGCAAAAGCCAACATCTCATTCGGCGTGCGATGCGCACTTACAACATCGACCTCATAACTAATTCCTAATTCATCGAGGACATTCGCCGCTTCTTGCATCGTCGGCCAATCGGAGTCAGACCCCATAACGATTGCTACATCTTTACTCATCAATGGCTCCGCTCAGATAATCGACCGCATGGCTTACCTCAGACCTTAAGTGTAGAAGATCTGCGCCCAGCAGGGTTACATGCCCAACTTTACGACCGGGACGCAGTTCTTTCATATATTGGTGAACCTTCAGGCCGGGACTGCGCGCCATCAGGTGGAGGTACGGGCGATATAAGTCGTTGCTCTTATCCGTCTCAATGCCAATCACATTACCCATGACGGCATAGGGGGCGAGCAAAGCAGTATCACCAAGAGGCAGATCTAGAACGGCGCGCAGGTGTTGTTCAAACTGACTGGTGACCGAACCTTCAATGCTCCAGTGACCCGAGTTGTGTGGGCGTAGCGCAAGTTCGTTAACAATAAGGTGATCCCCAACCACAAAAATTTCAACGGCCATGACCCCGACAAGATCTATGCCCTGCGCAATTAACAAGGCGATCTGTGCGGTCTTTGCAACTAGCGCCTTTGATAATTCCGGCACCGGAGTGACCGTCTGGGTGCATATGCCATCGCGCTGAACCGTCAAGGTTGGAGCCCACGTCGCCGCCTGACCCTGCGGTGACCTGGCAACCATAATCGCAATTTCATAATCAAAATTGAGTAACTCTTCTAGCAATATGGTCTGGCCGATTGATGCATGCAATGACTGCAGTTCAGATAAATCATTCACTTTAAATACTCCGCGGCCGTCGTAACCACCGGAAATGCTCTTTGCAATCAATGGAAATTCGATCTCTGGAGTTCCGCCGTCATACTCCTGCCAACTCGGATTGGGCAATCCGAGTTCTTCCATCTTTTTACGCATCGCTAATTTGTTCTGGCTAAATGTAAATGAACTGGCCTTTGGAAATACTTTCACTCCCGTTGCTTCTAGGGCGAGGATTAATTCTGGGGCAATGAGTTCGTGCTCAAATGTTATGACATCGCAGTGGGATGCCCATTCCAAAACCGCACCTGTATTTGAGAGAGAGCCCACGGTATGAGGCGCGATCTGTGCTCCGCTTTCGCTACTGGCGCCTGCAAAAAGCGAGAGTGAAATTCCTAGATCAATTGCTGGTGGAACCATCATGCGGGCGAGTTGACCTGCGCCAATCACTCCGACGGTTGGGAAACTCACAGGGTGAGTCTAGCGAAGGTGCAACACATCCCCCACACTGATGAGATCGCCGTTCTCCAACCGCAACCTTCCCTCTTCATCAATACCGATGGCCCGTCCGCGTATCTTGGTCGAATCAGGTAGCGAGACTTCAACGTCACTTCCGAGTGTCTGCGAAAGAGCGCGATAGGTAGGCGAGAGATCAGCTCCCGCTTCCCATCGTCCAAAGAGTTCTTTAAAACTCTCTAACACCAATGGCAAGAGCGCATTTCGGTCTAGCTCTACACCGGTATCTATAAATATCGATGATGCGGTTGAAACTGGAAGTTCATGCAATTGCGTGGAGACATTTATTCCGATGCCAACGATAATTCCTCTTCCATAACGTTCACATAAGACGCCGGAAACTTTTCCGCTCTCGCAGATAACATCGTTAGGCCACTTGGTTTTGAAGTTCTGCGAATCCGTTGCTTCATTAAGCGTGCGCGCAATCGCAGCCCCCGCAATCAGCGGGATCCAACCCCATTGGGTACTCCGCATGGGTTCAATATAGAAGGAGAAGAGCAGCGCGACGTTAGGGATGGAGTCAAATTTTCTGTCGAGGCGTCCCCGACCGGCGCTCTGAAATTCCGCAACCACGCAGTCACCGTTACTGACCAGTTCATTTTTTAACTCATCCTGAGTCGATCCCACCTCGTCTCGTACTCGTACCCGCCAGTAAATCGCAGGTAGGGCAGAGGAAATGATCGATTGATCAAGGTGCGCACGTATCACAGATGCCTGCTTCACTAGTAAAGTGTGGATGTGACTGATGATATAAATACTACTGCGGCCAAGATCAATGATTTGAAAGCGCGCCTCGAAAGCGCGGCGCAGAGCGGTACTCCGGCGGCTATCGAAAAGCGACATGCGGCAGGTAAGTACACAGCTCGCGAGCGAATCATGAAATTGGTAGATGAAGGTTCCTTTGTTGAGTTCGATGCTTTCTCAACGCATCACTCCGATAAATTTGGCATGGGTAAATCTCACCCATACGGCGATGGCGTTATAACTGGGTACGCCACGATTGATGGTCGTACCGTTGCTCTCTCCTCGCAAGATTTTATGGTCTTCGGCGGATCACTCGGCGAAACGATGGGTAAGAAGATCGTTAAGGTCATGGATTTCGCTCTGAAATCTGGAATCCCGATGATCGGTCTCAACGATTCAGGCGGCGCCCGCATTCAAGAGGGCGTGGCCTCGCTCAGCCAATATGGCGAGATTTTCAAGCGCAATATTCGCTCGTCGGGCGTTATCCCCCAGATATCGGTGATCTTAGGTCCCTGCGCTGGTGGCGCTGTTTATTCCCCCGCGATGACAGATTTCACCATCATGGTCAATGAGACTTCGCATATGTTCATCACAGGTCCGGATGTAATTCGGGCAGTGACGGGCGAAGAAGTTGGAATGGAAGAGTTGGGCGGAGCTGCAACACACAACACCAAGACCGGTAACTCTCATTACCTCGCCGAAGATGAAGATGCTGCCCTTGATTATGTAAAAGCCCTGCTCTCATTTTTGCCGAGTAACAACCTCGACGATGCACCGATCTTACGTGCCACCGAATCAGATGGAATAGCACCATCAGATCGCGCACTCGATTCCCTGATTCCAGATAATCCCAATAAGCCATATGACATGCGCGTCGTGATTGAAGCGATCTTGGATGAAGCAAATTTCCTAGAAGTTCATGCGCTCTTTGCTCCCAATATTTTGGTCGGCTTCGGTCGCATTGAGGGCCACTCCGTTGGAATCATTGCTAACCAACCACAAAGTTTTGCTGGCACACTCGATATCGATGCATCAGAGAAAGCGGCGCGATTTGTTCGCACCTGCGATGCCTTCGGTATTCCTGTCGTAACCCTCGTTGACGTTCCTGGCTTCTTGCCCGGAACTGAACAAGAGTGGAACGGCATCATTCGCCGCGGAGCAAAATTGCTTTATGCATATGGCGAAGCCTCTGTTCCGCTGGTTACTGTTATTACCCGCAAGGCTTACGGTGGCGCTTATATCGTTATGGGTTCAAAGCACCTGGGAGCAGATATCAACTTGGCATGGCCTACGGCGCAGATCGCAGTGATGGGGGCGCAAGGCGCCGTCAATATTCTCTATCGGAAAGATATTGCAGAATCTCCAGAGCGCGCACCTGAGTTGATTAACGAGTATGAAGAACAGCTTCTCAACCCATTTATTGCAGCCGATCGCGGCTTCATTGATGCCGTAATCGAGCCTCACGCAACACGGGGCCAGATCACCAAGGCGTTACGAGCACTCGCCAATAAGCGAGTAGATCTGCCGACTCGCAAGCACGGAAACATTCCGCTCTAATGGCGCACAGCGAAGATTTCCCACGCGAGTTTCGCAGACTGGGTTTTACAATCCACGCGGGAACTCCCACCCAGGAAGAGCTCTTAGCTCTCACACGGGCAATAGATGAAATAGAGAAGAGTTCCCACCCCGCTACCAAATATCGTAGCTCTTGGGCTCGCCTCAAAATTCAGAACTCTCTCCCACGCAAATGGGGAACAACCGCATCATGAGTAAACAGATCATTCTCGCTTCAGCATCACCATCAAGAAAGCGCATCTTGGAGTCCGTAGGAATCCACCCGCGCATCGAGATCCGCGGAGTAGATGAAGAGACCCCTGAGTTATTGGCTCTTAGCCCCGCAGATTTGGTCATTGCTTTAGCCATCCTGAAGGCGCACACCGTTTTTGGTAACTTTCCCGAGATTACCAATGCGCTCATTATCGGCTGCGACTCGACATTTGAATTCGAAGGGGCCTCGCTCGGAAAGCCTGGGAGCCCTGCAGCTGCTATCGAACGTTGCCATGTGCTCAGCGGCAAGAGTGGATATCTCCACACCGGCCATAGCGTTATCGATACCGACCAAGGTATCGAAGTTTCTGACATTTCAACTTCCAAAGTTACCTTTGCCAAGATGACTGCAAGAGAGATCGAGGATTACGTAGCAACGGGAGAACCACTCGAAGTTGCTGGTGGATTTACCCTCGATGGCCACTCGGCACCATTTATAACCCATATGGAAGGCGACCCCAGCGGAATCATTGGGTTATCCCTTCCAACACTTCGTAAGATCACAATTAACTTAGGGCTCGAATGGTCCGCAGTAGCACCAGTGAGGGCAACGCTATGAAGCAAATTTCAGCAGTATTAATCGCCAACCGTGGAGAGATCGCGGTTAGGGTGGCACGCGCCTGTCGCGACCACGGCGTTAAGAGCATCGCTATTTACTCCGATGAAGATCGCAACTCTTTACATGTAGCGACCGCCGATGAGGCTTTCGCGATGAACGGACTCTCGGCTGCCGAAACATATCTGGATCAGAGCAAGATCCTTGCCATCGCAAAAGAATCGGGGGTTGATGCAATTCACCCTGGTTATGGTTTTCTCTCCGAAAATGCTGGCTTTGCTGAAAAAGTAATTGCAGC
>CAIKID010000092.1 GCA_903827345.1 uncultured Actinomycetes bacterium
ACGGTATCTGCATCCAAAATCTCAGACCAGATGTAACCGTAATAACCAGAGGAATAGCCCCCAGCAAAGATATGTGAGAAGTACGTCGAGCGATACCGCGTTGGAACTGGCGCATAGTCCAAGCCATAATCTGCGATCGCATTCGCTTCAAAGGCAACGACATCTTTAATCTCATATCCATCGGGAATCTGATGAAGCGCCAGATCCAAAATTGCTGCCTGTAAGTAGGCGGTGGTCTCATGCCCTTCATTAAAAGTCGAAGAGTTTTCGATATTGTTGATGATCGATTGCGGCAACTTTTCGCCGGTTTGATAATGCACAGCAAAGTTGTTAACTACTTCGGGCCAGAAGATCCACATCTCATTGACCTGCGAGGGAAATTCCACGAAGTCACGTTCGACATTGGTGCCCGAGATGCGCGGATGTTTGACCTGCGAGAAGAGGCCATGTAGGGCATGACCAAATTCATGGAACAAGGTGGTGAGAAAATCAAAAGATAAGAGCGTTGGCTCGCCTGCAGGTGGCTTAACAATGTTCAGGTTATTGACGACCACCGGTAATTGACCGAAGAGAAAGTTCTGATCGACCAAGTTGTTCATCCACGCGCCACCGCGCTTAGAGTCACGGGTATAGAAGTCTCCGATAAAGAGCCCGAGTTTGGATCCATCTTCATTATTTACCTCAAAGGCGCGCGCATCGGGGTGGTAGGTAACGATATCTGGCCGCTCTTTAAAGGTGATCCCAAATAGTTTGGTCGCCGCAAAGAAGACGCCATCCCACAAAGTCTTTTCCAGTTCGAAATAAGGCTTAAGAGCGGCAGTGTCGACGTTATATTTTGCAGCGCGGACCTGCTCGGAGTACAAATCCCAATCCCAACTCTCCAAGCTAAAACTCTCACCCGCTGCATGTATAGCCTCTTGCAGTACCGCTCCTTCTGCCTTGGCATTAGCTACAGCGGATTTTGCGATCTTGCGCAGCATGCCGTGAATGTTCTCGGGAGATTTTGCAGTGTTCTCGCTTGTGATGTACTCGGCATGGTTCTGCACCCCAAAGAGGGTGGCGCGACGAGCGCGCAACTTAGTCATTTCGAGAAGCACTGATTTCGTATCATTGTCATTATCGCGATTGGCGCGGGCCAATGAGGCCTTCATGATCCGTTCGCGCAAGGGGCGGTTGGTCAGCGTCGCTAAGGTGGGATTGCCACTGAAGTTAACCGCCTTGATCAACCACTTGTCATTAATGCCACGAGCTTCAGCAGCCGCCTTGGCGCCAGCAATCTCGTTCTCGCTCAACCCCGCCAGCTCTGTAATTGAATCGACAGTGATTGCTGAGTCATTCGTATCTGCCAAAACTTTCCGCGAGAACTCTGCTTCAAGTTTTGAAAGTTCCTCGTTGAGAGTTTTTAGCTCTACCCGTTGCTCCGAATTTAAATGTGCACCGGCAAAGTGAAAATCTTTGAAGTACAACTCAACGAGCCGCAAATCTTCGGAATCCAAACCTAGGGTGGCCCGCTCTTTGTAAATTTTCTCGATACGTGACCAGAGTTGCGGATTCAATTTAATTGCATCGGAGTGCGCTGCCAACTTTGGAGCGATCTCTGCTTCGATGGAATCGAGAAGATCAGAGGTATCACTCGAAGATTTGTTAAAGAAGACCAGCATGACGCGCAGCAAAGTGCGACCGCTCTTCTCTAACGCAACGATGGTATTTTCAAAGGTAACTTCAGGTTGAGCGATGATCGCATCAACTTCTACAAGTTGTTCTTCCATGCCACCATAAAAAGCTGGCAAGTAGTGCTCATCTTTGATTAATGCGAAAGGGGGCATCTCGTATTCGAGGGTGCTAGCAGAGGCAAAGGGATTTCGTTGATCGAGGCTCATAGCCACAATCCTATTCGGCTGCTACAAGTACTTCTTGGGTGGCTGTGAC
>CAIKID010000093.1 GCA_903827345.1 uncultured Actinomycetes bacterium
GCAAGATGATTTAAGAAGTGAACGATCATGGGCGGAAGTGTATTAGACGCCGCGTGGTAAAAGTTACGCGGATGCGGCCGAAGCTTGCATCTGCTCTACGCCGTAAGGCTGTAAATACGAGAGCCATCGCACATCGGGATGACCTGTCCCCAGAATGCGCCAGGCAGCGCCTACGGGTTCACGTGGGATATGGCGCAAGCGCCAGCCGATCTCTTTCAATGTTCGGTCCGCCTTTTGATGATTGCACTTATGGCAGGCTGAAACGACATTCTCCCAAGCATGGGCTCCGCCGCGACTGCGCGGCATCACATGATCGATCGATGTTGCAGGAGCAGTGCAGTAAACGCACTTGCCGCCATCGCGGGCAAATATGGCACGGCGCGAAAGTGGAACTGCATGGCGATAAGGGATTCGAACAAATTTATGTAATCTGATTACTGCAGGGAGGACAACTTCGCCGCCGGAATAATGCAAGATGGTTTCAGAATTTTCCACGGCAATAGCGCGTTGATTTAAGACGAGAATTAAGGCCCGTCTCTCTGTAACGACACCTAGTGGCTCATAGGTGGCGTTCAGAACCAAAGTTTGTGGCACTGAACTTGCTCCCTAGAAAGCAGCGCGTGGCTCGCGCCGTTAGGCGAAATCTTGCCCTACATCCTGCAAATATGCTGGATATTTACCATCTATTTTCCGCGTCCCGTATGAATTTTAAGCAACGATTACGTGAGAAAGTCGGCTATTCGGGCTGGTTCACCATTGAGGCCGCGGCATATTCCATATAGCTCCAGAATTGGGCTTTGAGTTCTGGGGTCGTATCAATCTCATCGACTGCAGATTTCATACAGCGCAGCCAGGCATCATGTTCCTTGATTCCAATATGGAATCCCGCATGGCGCATACGCAAGCGAGGATGTCCCCGGGTCTCCTGATAGGTGGTTGGGCCACCCCAGTACTGCTCCAGAAAGAGCATGAGCCGTTCTGCCGCTTCTCCCAGATCGCTCTCGGGATACATCGGACGCAAAATCGGGTCGACTGTAACGAGCGCATAAAAATGCGATGCCAAATTCTCGAAGGTCTGGTGACCTCCGAGGGCCTCATAAAGATTCTGCTCGCTCATGGTTTATTTAATTCGCAACCACACAGCGGTATCGGTTTCGAGAATATCGCTTTGGATCGGATTAGATGACAACAACAATTCCCCAGCGGGAATCACGATCGCCTTTCCGAAGTTTACGTAGCAGGCAAATCCGCCAGCGCGCTGGAATGCGAGAACATCTGGGCCCGCTTCAATCCACTCCATCGTCCCGTCGCCCAAACCGGATTCGGCATGACGAATTGCGAGTGCAGCGCGGTATAAATTAAGTGTTGATTCGGGATCGCGCTCTTGCAACTCAACAGCCAAAGTTCCCCAATGCTTTGGTTGTGGCAACCACGAATCGTTCTCGCCCAACTTTGCATTATTGGAAAATCCATAAGAGCCAGCTACTTCGGCTTTCCACGGCAATGGAACGCGACAGCCATCGCGGCCGGGATCGGTATAACCACTGAGCTTCCAGCGCGGATCGGTTAAACGATCCTTTGGAATTCCCGTAGCTTCTGGAAGAGCCAACTCTTCACCTTGATAAATGTAAGCGCCACCAGGTAGCGACAACATCAAGAGTGCAGCAGCGCGAGCGCGCTTGGTTCCGCGCTTGATATCGAATTTCGAAGTATCACCATAACGCTTAAGCGGTGAATCTACCCCGCCACCTTTAAGTCCTAGATCGAAGCGATTAACAGAACGCGTGACATCGTGGTTGTTCAAAACCCATGATGCAGGTGCGCCAGTTGTCGTTAATAGTTCGAATGACTCTTTGATGTTCTTCTTCAAATCCTTAACATCCCACTTGGAATCTAGGAAGTGAAAGTTAAAAGAGTTGGCCAGCTCGTCGGGGCGGATGTACTTTGGCAAGGACTCTTTGGAGACCCAGGCTTCTGCAACACCCATACGGTGACCCGGATAAGAATCAAAGATTTTGCGCCATGAACGATAGATCTCGTGCACGCCTTCTTGATCGAAGTACGGAGATTTCTGCGCGGTGAGCAAATCAGCAGATTTCATCTCATCGGGCAGACCCGCCTCCTTGATCATGCCGTGGGCTACATCGATGCGAAATCCATCGACGCCCAGTTTGAGCCAGAAGTGCAGGACATCTTCAAAGTGCTCGCGCACGACTGGGTTATCCCAGTTGAAATCGGGTTGCTCGACGGCGAAGAGGTGTAAATACCACTGGCCCAGCTTCCC
>CAIKID010000094.1 GCA_903827345.1 uncultured Actinomycetes bacterium
GTCTGTGAACCAAGTGAGGCAGATTGGCTAGAGAATATGCAACGTCATGATCAAAAGGTTTACATGTCTGCCTCTACTCCATTTTTAATTCAAACAGCGCTGCGTCAACCAATGTTGGAGTACACCACTGCGGCTCTAGCTGGTGACTTCGCAAAAGCGCAGGCAATTTCGCAGGAGATCCAACCAATTAGGGATTTGACAGATAAGTGGCTGCATGGGCGGTGGAAACGCGATCGCATAAATCCTGTTCCTGCAGTTAAGTATTGGTCAGGGCTTCTGGGTATGTCAGGTGGAAGCGTGCGCCCACCCCTCGTTGATTTGAGTGATGCGCAAATGCGTGAGATGAGAGCAGATCTAGAAGGCGTTGGTTTGATTTAGGAAAGAATTCCTGCTGTATCAACACCAAGATCTTGCAACATAACGATCGCGGCATTACGCCCCGGCGCCCCTGTAATTGATCCACCCGGATGAGTTGTACCACCAGTTTGATACAAGCCGGGAATCGGCATCCGGTGTGATGCCCATCCCGGGACAGGTCGATTTGGACCACTGAAAGCTGGCCCGCGGTCGCCGCCATGGAAAGCTCCATTGATCATGTGGCGATTGGTCGCCCATATATCTTCCGGAGATTTAACGTAGCGCGAAATAATTATGTCATCCGTAAAAGATGGCATGAATTTTCGTAGGTATGCCAACTGACGGTCTACCACTTCATGTTTTACGACATCCCAACCAGGAGAGCCGGCCGGCAGCGTAAAACTTTGCGCACTTAAGAATTTAACTGTATGGCCGCCATTCGGTGCGCGGTTTGGATCAACCAAGGTTGGAGTTGCGACCAAAATCCAGGGAACGCTCGTAATGTGGCGGCCCAGCTTGATATCGAGGCTCAATTGCAACATATCTTCGGGCCAACCGACTGCTCCTGCGGATACTGCGCTACGTGGGCCCAGTTCAGTATCGAAAACGGGGGGGCTCTTCGTTGTGAAATATGCAGCAAATCCCGAGATTCCTACGTTGTATGTTTCGACTCCGAACTCAAACTCTTCAGGCCACATTTCTTTAGGTGCCATATCGATGAGATGTTTTATATGAACTGTCGAGAGAACCGCTTTCTTAGCTCGGTATTCATCGCCTTCCGAAGTTTTCACTCCAAAGCAACGTCCATCTTCGATAATGAGGTTAGAGACAACCTTGTCGCAAATTACCTTTCCGCCGTGCTCTTCTAGGAATCCAACCAGACCTGCAGTCAATCGTCCCGAACCACCTTCAGGGATAGACCAACTTCGCACTTGGCGGGCAAAGATGGAATATGCCAACATTCCAGTTCCAGGTTGGTCATACCAGACAAATGTTTGGAAGGCCATCCAGAGCATGAACGCTTGAATATGTTTATCCTCAAATTCGAGTTTGATAATGTCCCATGCGCTGAGTGCGCGACGACGAGCCCATATTTTTCCTTGAGGATGTTCGGCGAGACGTTGATCAAGCGATGGGCCAAAACCAACTGGTGTGAAATTAGCTGCAGTGAAAATGCTTTTAACTGCGTCGTACTCTTTGGACATACGGCGATAGGCAGCGGCATCTTTCTTACTGAACCGCGAAATCTCTTCAATCGTCTTCTCGAAATCGAGGTACATCGTGAATTGCTTTCCATCAGGGAAAGCCACATGCGCCACAGGGTCTGGCTCAAAGTACTTCAAGCCGTACTTGCTTATTAGCCCTAGTTCATCATTGAGCAACAGTGGATTGGAGCGAATCAAGGTATGGCCAGTAGAACAGGTATCAATCAAGAAACCAGGGTCGAGCAGTTCTTCGGTTGCAGCGCCTCCACCGGGGATAGAGCGAGCGTCCAGCAACAAGGTACTAAAACCGGCTTTTGCTAAGTAACACGCCGTAATGAGACTGTTATGACCTGCCCCTGCGACGACAATATCTGCTTCCATGGATGCACCCCTTTGGCTCGATTTTGCCACAGCAAACGATTGCATTCAAGGGTTTTCGGTGAAAGAATAATTTAAGGAGGTGCTCCATGAAGGCAGTTGTGATCAGTAATTATGGCGGTCCAGAATGTTTGGAGTATTCCGACGCCCCCACCCCAAAGCCAGGTTCGAATGAAATTTTGATTAGGACCGCCTTCATTGGGGTCAATTTCACCGATATTCGAAACCGCGTTGGGGATGGTGATGGGAAAGTTCCCATGATTATTGGAGTGGAAGCGAGCGGTCAGGTTATTGAGGTTGGAGCTGGGTGCACCAAATTCAAGGTGGGGGATTTTGTAACGTCCTTCACTCGTGGTCATGCCTATGCCGAATACGTCACCGCGCTCGAGCGCTTTACCGAAAAGATCTCAGAGAGCTTTGCGCAACAACCAGAGTCCGCTGGAGTTCTTGTGACTGTTCCACTCGCCCTCAATGTTGTTGAAAGAGCGGCCCGAGTACGTGCTGGAGAGACAGTTTTACTTCATGCGGCATCGGGTGGAGTGGGATCGATAATGGGTCAATTAATTAAGAAGATTCCAGGAACTCGCCTACTAGGAACTGTTAGTGACATGTCGAAAGCAAATTACGCAAAAGCCCATGGTTACGACGAGCTAATGGACTATGAAGATTTTGCGGAACGAGTGATGGAATTAACCGATGGTCGTGGAGCCGATATCGTTTTAGATCCAGTAGGTGGATCAGTCCAGAAACGTTCCCTTGAAATCGTTGCTCCATTTGGCCGATTGGTTTCTTACAGCAATATCTCGCGCGCACCTCAAGAGTTACCATCAGCGCTCTGGTTTAGAAGCAAATGCATTGGATTTGTTGGTATTTCCAATGGTTCACTCTCTGACCACAGCCCAGAAATTCTTGCGGAAAGCTTAAGGCGCTCAGTGGAATTAGTTCAGGACGGAACCATAAAGATAGATGTAACCGCAGTCTTTCCTTTGGCACAAGCCTCAAAGGCACATGAGATCTTTGAGCAACGCTCCGCTGTCGGCAAATTTATCCTGGCGGTCTAATGAGGCGAAAATACGGGGTATTTCTCCTGTTCGGTCTCATCATATTTTCCCTCGTCGGGTTTGCCTTTGTGCGCTTAATGCAGAGCCCTAAGGCTAAGCCTGCAGTTACCGGGGTACAGATTTTTAAAGGTCCGGTCATAAAGACGATTTATAGTAGTTTGCAGGTCGAAGTTGTCGTGAAGGACCATCACATTATTGATGTGATCCCATTAGTGCTTCCAAATTCTGATACCCGTTCAATAACTCTGGCGCGAGTATCTGTGCCAATCCTACGAAAGGAGGCAATTAGCCAGAACTCCGCCGAGATCCAGGGAGTATCTGGAGCTAGCGTTACAA
>CAIKID010000095.1 GCA_903827345.1 uncultured Actinomycetes bacterium
AAGTGTTCTCCTAATAAATTTTCATGATCTACCGCACCGGTGGCGGCCCCTGCAATATCAAACTCATCTTCAGCCAATAGCCCGGGGTGTTCTGCGGTTTCGCCGCCGACAAGCGCGGTGCCAGCTTTTTGGCAACCGATTGCAATGCCTTGAACAATTTGTGCGATGCGCGTCGGAAATACTTTTCCCACGGCGATGTAATCTGTCATAAAGAGTGGCTCTGCCCCGCAGACAACTAAATCATCAACGACCATAGCAACTAAATCTTCACCGATGGTGTCGTACTTGCCGAGCAAGCGAGCGATCTCTGTTTTGGTGCCGACGCCATCGGTAGATGTAGCAAGAAGTGGTCGGTTAAATTTCTTCAGTGCAGAGATATCAAATAAGCCGGCGAATCCACCGATCTCTCCGATGACCTCAGGGCGGCGCGCCGTTGCTAGATGCGCCTTCATTAATTCAACAGCGCGATCCCCCGCTTCAATATCTACGCCAGCTGCCTCATAGGAAGTCACTCGAAACGACTCGTAATCTCGAGAAGATTCTTACCAGCAGATAAATCAGATGGAATATCGATGGGGTAATTGCCCGTGAAGCAGGCGGTACAGAGTTTTGATTCAGCAATGGTGGTTGCTTCGATCAAACCTTCCATAGAAACATAACCCAAGGTATCTGCACCAATGGAACGCCGGACCTCTTCTACTTCTAATCCCGCAGCAATTAACTCGGCGCGCGATGCAAAGTCGATGCCGTAGTAGCAGGGCCATTTAACAGGAGGAGAAGAGATGCGAACGTGAATTTCAAGTGCCCCAGCTTCGCGCAACATACGGATAAGCGCGCGTTGGGTATTGCCGCGGACAATTGAATCATCGACAACAATGATGCGCTTACCTTCAATGACATCGCGCAGGGGGTTGAGTTTTAAACGAATACCTAATTGGCGAATAGTCTGGCTGGGCTGAATAAAGGTGCGGCCGACATATGAATTCTTAACGAGCCCCGCGCCATATGGAATGCCAGATTCTTGTGCATACCCAACTGCAGCTGGAGTTCCGGATTCGGGGACGGGGATCACCAAATCGGCGGCAACGGGATGTTCGCGGGCTAACTGTGCGCCGAGCGCTACGCGTGTGGTGTGCACGTTGCGGCCAGCGATCGATGTATCGGGGCGGGCCAAGTACACGTATTCGAAGATGCAACCTTTAGGTTCTGGGGTGGCCCATTTGGTGGAACGTAGACCGTTCTCGTCAATGGCTATGAATTCGCCGCATTCAACTTCGCGAACAAAAGATGCACCGACGATATCGAGCGCTGCTGATTCGGATGCGACTACCCAACCATGATCGAGCTTGCCAATAACAAGTGGACGTACACCATTGCGATCGCGGGCGGCATACAAGGTGTGTTCGTCCATGAAGACCATAGAGAAAGCGCCTTTTAACATGGGCAGAACGGTAAGAGCAGAACTCTCGAAGTTCTTGCCACTTTGTGCCGCAATTAACGCAGTCATAATTTCGGTATCCGTTGTAGCGTTCATGTCGTTATCGCTCTTGGGAGCAAGTTTAGCTAAAGCTTCGGCCAGGTCACCGGTATTAGTTAAATTACCGTTGTGTGCCAGAGCAAGTGTTCCGTGATCGGTAGACCGCAGAGTTGGTTGCGCATTAGCCCATGTGGAAGAACCAGTGGTGGAATAACGGCAGTGACCAATTGCTAAATTACCTGTAAGCGTTGCTAAATCGGCCTCGGTAAATACCTGAGAGACCAGACCCATATCTTTATATACCACGATGCGCGTGCCATCTGATGTGGCGATTCCAGCGGACTCTTGTCCGCGATGTTGCAAAGCATAAAGACCGTAAAAAGTTAGTTTGGCGACCTCTTCATCGGGTGCCCATACTCCAAAGACTCCGCATTCATCTTGCGGCCCTTTTTCCGCGCCGAATGTCTCAAAGGTGAGTTTTCCATCGGGGCGCTTTGTCACTCTGCAATCCTAATTGTCTGCGCGGCTAGCTGAAACAACTGCGAAAGATCTGAACGTTCACCGCTAGCGGTGATCCGTCCATCGTTGATTCCGTCAGACCATTCCAAGGAACCATCGATCAAAGCAATGAATTCGTCGGCGCCCATTTCAACTACATTGGGTGGAGTCCCGCGGGTGTGCTTTGGGCCTTCGCAACATTGGATGGCGGCGTAAGGGGGAATCCGTAGTTCGACGGCGTGACCGGGTGCAATGGCGCTGATCTGATCCAACAGCGCCTTAACCTGGATGAGAACTAAGGGATCGCGCGCCATTATGTATCCTTAACCGAAGAGCCTTGGCAGGGTCTCGGTGTGAGCCTGGCGCAGTTCGGTAAGTGGGATTGTTGCGCCGTTGATGACGAGTGCATCTCCGCCCGATGTTCCGATGGGATGGAATGGAATATCGCGCTCTTTCGCCAAGGCGCGCAGCGCTTCAAAGTTTGCAGGATCAACCGTGACCAGGATGCGACCTGGGGTTTCGGCGAATAGCCCAGCGGATACTCCTCCGGGAATCAACGCTCCGAGAAGTTCGATGGTGGCGCCGATGTTGTTGCGCAGGGTGGATTCGGTAAGCGCAGCGGCTAGCCCGCCGTCGCTGAGGTCGTGTGCAGATTCAAAGAGGGGCTGGGCCTCTAAGAGCAGGTCGATCAAGCGTACTTCGGCGGCGATATCAGGGGTTGGGGCGCGATCGCCCATCTGACCGTGCAGATGAGCCCACTCTGACCCGCTGAAGTTCTCGGCGGTATTGCCCAGTTGGACGATCTTTAAGCCAGCTGCGGGAATCCCCATCTTGGTGCGGGTGGTGACATCTTGAATAACACCGAGAACACCGATGACTGGCGTCGGCAGAATCGCGACGCTTCCGGTCTGGTTGTAGAACGAAACATTTCCCCCAGTAACTGGCAACCCCATTTCGAGGCAGAGATCGGCTAACCCTCGAACGGTTTCGGCAAATTGCCACATGACTTCTGGATCTTCTGGGGATCCGAAGTTTAAGCAATTAGTAACGGCCAGTGGTTTTGCTCCCGTAGTTGCAATGTTGCGGCAAGACTCGAGCATCGCCAACTTCGCGCCGTTGTAAGGATCCAAGTATGACCAGCGTGCGTTGGCATCGGTAGAAATCGCGACACCAAGATTTGTGGTCTCATCGATGCGGATCATTCCAGAATCTTCTGGTTGCGCTAAAACCGAGTTGCCTTGAACATAACGATCGTATTGATCAGTTACCCAGGACTTGTCGGCAATGTTTGGCGAGGAAATCAGTGCAAGCAGTTCGGACTTGATCGCGGTGGCGGTCTTTACTTCTGGAAGAACTGTTGCCTTTAAAGTATCAAGATAAGCGGGCCGTGCCATAGGGCGGTTATAAACCGGACCATCGTGGGCCACGGTGCGCGGCGGAACATCAACAATCAATTCACCGTTGAAAGTAATTTCTAGATGCTTACCTTCAGTTACTTGGCCAATGACAGTTGCGGTGACATCCCACTTCCTGCAAATCTTCATAAAGCGCGCCAACTTGGTGGGCTCGATAATCGCGCACATGCGCTCTTGTGATTCTGACATCAAGATCTCTTCGGGTGAAAGCGAAGGATCGCGTAGCGGAACCTTGTCGAGTTGAATCGACATGCCGCCTGAACCGGCGGAAGCCAATTCACTGGTCGCGCAAGAAAGTCCAGCGCCACCCAGATCTTGGATTCCAATCACTAAATCTTCCGTGAAAATTTCTAGAGAGCACTCAATCAAAACTTTTTCAGCGAAGGGATCTCCGACCTGGACGGCGGGGCGCTTGGCAGCTTTGCCCGATGCAAATGTTTCAGAGGCAAGTACTGATACTCCACCGATTCCATCGCCCCCGGTCTTTGCACCGAAGAGAACAACGAGATTGCCAGTACCGTGCGCGGTCGCCAGTTTGATATCTTCGTGGCGCATTACGCCGACGCAGAGCGCATTAACGAGTGGATTACCCGCATAAGTAGCATCAAATACCACTTCTCCACCGATATTGGGAAGGCCGAGGCAATTTCCGTAGCCACCAACGCCGGCCACAATTCCTGGCAATACGCGGCGAGTATCAACGGCGTCGGCCGGGCCAAAGCGCAGTGGATCCATAACAGCGATAGGACGAGCACCCATCGTTAAAATATCACGGACGATTCCACCTACGCCGGTCGCTGCGCCTTGATATGGCTCTACAAAAGATGGGTGGTTGTGGGATTCGATCTTAAAAGTAATCGCATAACCCTGACCGATATCAACAACACCAGCGTTCTCGCCGATACCAACCAGGAGCGCATCAGAATGAGGAGCTTTCTCGCCAAATTGTTTGAGGTGGACCTTGGAAGATTTATAGGAACAGTGTTCAGACCACATCACCGAATACATCGCGAGTTCAGAAGATGTCGGGCGGCGACCTAGGATTTCACGGATGCGGGTGTACTCATCTTCTTTGAGGCCAAGTTCGCGCCACGGTTGCACGGTTTCTGGTTGAGTCGCAGCGATCGCAACGGTGTCGAGCGCCATCAACGTCCTACCAAACTATGCAAGATCGATGTGAAGAAGGCCAAGCCATCAACGCTGGGGCCGGTCAAAGATTCAATCGCTTGTTCTGGGTGTGGCATAACGCCAACAACATTACCGCGCGCATTGGAAATTCCGGCGATATCGTTCTTTGAACCATTGGGATTTGAATCCGCATAACGAAGAACCACGCGCCCTTCGGATTCCAGCTGGTGCAAGGTTTCTGTGCTCGCTTGAAATGAACCTTCGCCATTTTTAATAGGAATAACTAAGCGATCACCCTTTATGTAACCAGATGTCCATGGTGTTGAAGTATTTTCAATAATGAGTGGTTGATCGGTGCAGACAAAGTGCAGACCTTGATTGCGAGTGAGCGCGCCGGGCAAGAGATGGGATTCGCAGAGGATTTGGAAGCCATTGCAGATTCCGAGAACGGGAAAACCATGTTCTGCGGCGACGATGATCGAGGACATGATCGGCGCAAAGCGCGAGATCGCACCACAGCGCAGATAGTCACCATAGGAAAAACCGCCGGGAAGGACGACCGCTTCAACTTCTTTCAGATCATCGCTGGCGTGGAAGAGTGGAACTGGAGTGCCACCGGCTAAACGAATAGCGCGCAGCGCAGATGAATCATCGAGTGAACCAGGAAAGGTGACAACGCCAATGCGCATTAGGCCTCAACCTTTACGACATACGTTTCAATAACCGGGTTAGAAAGCAGGGTTTCAGCTGCTTTTTCGATGTCGGCCAGCATTTCCGGGGTAGGTATCCCGGCCACTTCAATTTCAAAGCGCTTGCCCTGGCGCACTGCCTTGGCAAAGGTAAAACCTAGACGGGGCAAGGCTGCTGCAACTGCCTGTCCTTGCGGATCTAAGATCTCGGCCTTCAACATAACTTCGACGACGATGGTGGCCATTAGATAGTCCTTCCGGTCAGTAAGGTGAAAGCAGATTCATAACGCTCGCGAGTCTTTTCAACGACTGCGGTGGGTAGCTCTGGTGGTGGGCTCTGGCGATCCCATCCTGATGCGAGCAACCAATCGCGAACATATTGCTTATCGAAGGAGGGCTGTGCGCCGCCCGGCTTCCAAGAGTCGGCAGACCAAAAACGGGAAGAGTCTGGAGTTAAGGCTTCGTCGCCTAGGCAGATCTTACCGTCGATGTCACGACCGAATTCAAATTTAGTGTCCGCCAAGATGATCCCACGCGTGGCGGCGTAATCGTGGGCGGTGGAGTAAAGCTGCAAGGTCAACGCGCGCAGGGCTTGCCCATCGGATTGCCCGATGATTGAACACGCGCGGGCAAAGGAGATGTTCTCGTCGTGATCGCCCATCTCGGCCTTGGTGGCGGGTGTAAAAATATTTTCGGGTAACTTGGATCCATCTAACAGCCCCGCAGGTAGCGGAATTTCAGTAACGGATTGGGACTTTTGGTATTCGACCCAGCCAGAGCCCGCCAAATATCCGCGCGCTACGCATTCGATGGGGAACATTTCAAGAGGTTTAACAATAACTGCGCGATCTTTAACAACGGCAGGCACATCGGTGCTGATCAAATGATTGGGGACTAAATCTTCAAACATCTCAAACCAGAAGAGTGAAAGTTGGGTGAGAAGTTTTCCTTTACCGGGAATCAATGTTGGCAAGATGTAATCGAAGGCAGAGATGCGATCGCTGGCAACAATTAATAAGTGGCCGCTCTCGTTTGTATAAAGGTCGCGGACCTTTCCGCTGCGCAGATGGTTCCAGCCATCAATCACGGTGCTCACCTAATACTGGTAGGGCGATATTTCGCCGCTGCGGAGTGCTGTGAAGTAATCGCTTCGATGCGATGTATAACGCGAGTTGTCTGAGCCCGAGCATCACCAGTGAATTCAAGTGGTGAAGAGAGAAGTGATTCCAGTGCAGCTTTATCGAGCGGGATCCGTGAATCAGCGGCAAGCGCATCAATCATGTTATTTACCTTGCCCGCGCGAATTCCTAGCGCTGCGGCAACTGCGTGTTCCTTAATAACTTCGTGAGCTAGCTCGCGACCCACACCGGCTTTAACTGCAGCGACCAAGATCTTGGTGGTGGCAAGGAAGGGCAGGTAGCGCGTCAATTCGGCATTGATGACTTCAGGGAATGCGCCGAACTCACTTAAGACAGTCATAAATGTTTCGAGTAGTCCATCGATCGCATAGAAGGCATCTGGAAGTGCGATGCGGCGTACAACGCTGCAAGAGACATCGCCTTCGTTCCATTGATCGCCACTGAGTTCTCCGACCATTGATGCGTAACCACGCAAAATTACCGACAAGCCATTTACCCGTTCGCACGATCTGGTGTTCATCTTATGCGGCATAGCGCTGGAACCAACCTGGCCAGCCTTAAATCCTTCAGTGACAAGTTCTGCGCCGGCCATCAAGCGGATCGATGTAGCAAAGGATGATGGAGCCGCAGCGAGTTGAACAAGAGTGGTGACAACATCGAAATCGAAGGAACGTGGATAAATCTGGCCGGTGGAATCAAGAACGCGATTAAAGCCAAGGTGTGCAGCGATCTCTTCTTCCAACTTCTGGTGGGAAGCGGCGCTACCTAAAAGATCGACTGAATCTTGCGCGGTTCCAACTGGTCCTTTGATTCCGCGAATCGGATAGCGATCAATCAAATTTTCTAAACGCTCGTAGGCAAAGAGGAGCTCTTCGGCGGCAGATGCAAAGCGTTTACCTAACGTTGTTACTTGGGCCGCCACGTTGTGCGAGCGCCCAGTAATTGGTTGGTCTATATATTGGCCAGCTCGTTCGGCCAACATGGCGAGTGAAGCAACTACTCGCTCTTGCACGAGCAGCAGACCATCTCGTACCTGCATCGCTTCTACATTTTCGGTGAGATCGCGCGATGTCATACCGGCGTGAATAGCTTCGTGACCGGCTAGTGCATTGAACTCTTCGATGCGAGCTTTGACATCATGGCGAGTCAACTTTTCGCGGGTATCGATCGACGCCAGATCGACCTGAGTTAAAACTTTTTCGTAATCTGCAATTACTTTTTCGGGAATAGGGTGACCCAAACCAGATTGTGCGCGCATTACTGCGATCCACAATTTACGTTCCTGAATGATTTTGGAATCTGCCGACCAGATGGAGCGCATCGCTGCCGATGCATAACGATCAGCTAATACGCTCATGGCTCAATTCTCTCTTACTTTAGGGGCATCCGATGCCGCCAGCGCAATGTCGTGGCGATAGTGCGCCCCGCGTAGCGTGATCTTAGAGATCGCCTCATAAGCAGCTAAGCGCGCTGCCGTCAGGCTCTCGCCGATCGCGGTTACCGAAAGGACTCGGCCCCCTACCGAATGCAGCACGCCATCTTTTAACGCTGTCCCCGCATGATGCACATAAGCGCCAACGACCGAACTGGCACCAGTAATGGGGTCCCCAAGCCGTGGGTTGATTGGATATCCCTCGGCGGCCAAGACGATCGTCACGGCGGCGGTGGTCGACCATTCCAAAGGTGGAGCATCTTTGAGCGCACCAGTGGCTGCTTGATACAAGAGGGTTGCAAGTGGAGTCTTTAAACGAGGCAGTAAGACTTGGGTTTCTGGATCTCCGAAGCGAGCATTGAATTCAATGACGCGCATGCCGCGGGATGTCAGCGCAAGGCCGGCATAGAGCAACCCCACAAATGGGGTATCGCGCGCCTTCATCTCTGCGATGGTGGGTTTGAGCACTTGAGTCAACGTCTGCTCGATAATATCGGCCGGTGCCCAAGGCAGCGGCGAATATGCGCCCATGCCACCTGTGTTTGGTCCTAAATCGCCATCAAGAGCTCGTTTGAAATCTTGGGCGGGCTGCATCGCAAGGACCGTGGTTCCATCCGAAATTCCAAAGAGCGAAACTTCGGGGCCATCCAAGAACTCTTCAATAACAACCCGCGGGGAAAGGTAGGCGTGATCGAGAGCAATCTGTCGATCGTTGGTTACAACGACGCCCTTACCCGCAGCTAATCCATCGTGCTTAACAACATAAGGAGCACCAAAGGTGTCGAGGGCAGATTCCATCTCTGCTTTCGTGGTGCAGGTGAAGCTGCGTGCCGTGGGAACACCGGCATCGTGCATTACCTGCTTTGCAAAATCTTTGGAGCCTTCGAGGGTGGCAGCTATCGCACTGGGTCCAAAGGTGGCGATACCAGCTTTACGCAGCGCATCGGCGAGACCATTGACGAGGGGTTTTTCTGGTCCGATGACAACGAGATCAATCGCTAACTCTTTAGCAAGTGCAACGACGAGTTGATTATTATCAACATCAATCTGGTGCAACGTTGCAATCTGTGCAATGCCGGGATTGCCCGGGGCAACGTGGAGCTCTTCTAGAATGGGATCACGGTTAAGCGCTTGTGCGAGTGCATGCTCGCGGCCACCGGATCCAATCAGAAGAACTTTCAAATGAAATCCTTTACGACGATCGTCTCATCGCGACCAGGGCCGACACCGATAGCGCTCATCGGAGCTCCGGAAATATCTTCTAAGAATTTGATGTAAGCACGCGCATTTGCTGGAAGATCTTCAATCTTGCGCGCCTTGGAGATATCTTCTTTCCAACCCGGAAGATATTCGTAGATAGGTTTTGCGTGATGGAAATCTGATTGCGATGATGGAAGTTCTTCAACGCGCTTGCCATCAATTTCGTAGGCAACACATACAGGGATCTGTTCCCATCCAGTGAGCACATCGAGTTTGGTTAAGAAGAAATCGGTCAATCCATTTACCCGCACTGCATAACGTGCGATGGGAGCGTCATACCAACCACAACGTCGCGGGCGGCCAGTTGTAACTCCGACCTCTCCGCCAATGGTCCGTAACTTTTCGCCATCTTCATCGAAGAGTTCGGTTGGGAAAGGACCTGAGCCAACTCTTGTCGTGTAAGCCTTAACAATTCCGATAACGCGCGTGATCTTTGTTGGTCCGATTCCAGATCCAGTACAGGCGCCGCCCGCGGTTGGATTCGAAGATGTAACAAAGGGATATGTACCATGATCGACATCGAGCAAGGTTCCTTGCGAACCTTCAAGGAGTACGGTCTTGCCAGCTTTGAGCGCCTGGTCGAGAAGTAGAACGGTATCTGTGACATAGGGACGCAAGATTTCGGCGTAACCAAGGTATTCGTTAAGAACTTCTTCGACTTCGATGCCCTTGCGGTTAAATACTTTAATCAAAACTTGGTTCTTATCGCGCAACGCGCCTTCGATCTTCTGGCGCAAGATGGATGGGTCAAAGAGATCTTGTACGCGAATACCGATTCGGTTGATCTTGTCAGCATAAGCAGGGCCGATGCCACGACCGGTGGTGCCGATTTTGGAATTGCCTAAGAAGCGCTCTGAAACCTTATCGATGGTGCGGTGATAAGGCGTAATCAGATGCGCGTTAGTGCTGATCTTCAATTTCGAGGTGTCGATACCGCGATCGTTTAAGCCCTTAATCTCTTCCAGAAGCACAGATGGATCGATCACAACGCCGTTGCCGATTACCGGAACGACGTTAGGACTCAAAATTCCAGATGGAAGGAGGTGCAGCGCATATTTCTGATCCCCAATAACAACGGTATGACCAGCATTATTTCCGCCTTGATAGCGAACGACATAGTCGACGCGATCTCCCAAGATGTCTGTTGCCTTGCCCTTACCTTCATCGCCCCATTGAGCGCCGAGTAGTACTAGAGCAGGCATTTATTTACCTAACTTTCTTGGGAGTTAATACACGACAGATGGAACTACTTGTTGATCGATGTTCCGGTAGAACGTAGATCTGCACAAGCTTCGAGAACGCGCTTGGCAAGTCCGGCCTCGCCGGCCTTGCCCCATGCACGTGGATCATAAGCCTTCTTATTGCCCACTTCGCCATCTACCTTCAAGACTCCATCGTAATTCTTCAAGATGTGATCAGCGACGGGACGGGTAAATGCATATTGAGTGTCGGTATCGATATTCATCTTTACAACACCGTAATCGAGTGATTCACGAATCTCGGAGAGCAACGAACCAGAACCACCATGGAAGACGAGATCCATTGGCTTTGATCCGGCTGGTAGTCCGAGCTTTGCAGCAACTGCATCTTGCAGCGTCTGCAAAATCTTTGGTTGCAGAACCACGTTCCCTGGCTTGTACACACCGTGCACATTTCCGAATGTTGCTGCCACCATGTAGCGAGCATGTGCATCATTACCAAGCGTCTCGATAGTCAAGAGCGCATCTTCTGGGGTCGAGTACAACTTTGCATCGTGCTTTGCCTCGATGCCATCTTCTTCGCCACCGACAACACCAATTTCAATTTCAAGAATGGTGCGAGCAGCTTTAGATTTTTCTAGCAACTCTTTTGCAATGCTCATATTTTCGGGCATTGATACCGCTGATCCATCCCACATATGTGAGTTGAAGAGCGGAGCCTTGCCGGATTTAACTCGATCGGCGCCGAAGGCGAGGAGTGGACGCATAAAGCCATCCAACTTCTCTGCTGGACAGTGATCGGTATGAATTCCAATGTTGACGTTGTAGTTCTTAGCAACGATGTGTGCGAACTCGGCGAGCGCAACTGCGCCATCGACCATGTTCTTTACGGTGGAACCTGAAAGGTATTCCGCTCCGCCCCAAGAGATCTGGACGATTCCATCAGATTCTGCTTCTGCAAAACCACGGATCGCACCGATCAGTGTCTGAGATGAAGAGACGTTGATCGCTGGGTATGCGAAGGCGCCTGCCTTGGCGCGGTCCAACATTTGTGCATAAATTTCCGGAGTTGCGATTGGCATCTGAAATGTTCTCCCTGTTGAGGTTAAAAAGGCTGTAAGTGGACGCCATGGGCTCAACGCTGGGTCAGGCTGTCTTGCTTACGGCTAATCCCACCACATTTCGGGGCGGATTGGAAAACCCGCAGGCCTTTTGGAGCTAATTGATCCCAAAATGGCTCAATAATCGATCGATTCCCAGAAGACCGAAGTTCGAATGCATCACGGCCTGGCCGCCTTTGACCAGCCAGCGTCCTGCAACCTCGAGAGTATGTAGATGTGCGACGACCCTAAAGACGGTATTGAATATTGCAAACACTCTGCCCCCTTAATTCTTTCCGCCCCACCAGGGGTGGGCCGGAGTTGTGTTAGGTGAGCAAAGTACGAAATATCCAGGCAAGGGAAGGGGGGGTCAACCCCTCATCTGTGGAGTCGACCCCCTCTGTGGATAGGTGCAGAGTTTGATGATCGATTAAGGGAGCAGAACTCTTCCGTACTCTTCATTGATGAGAGCCTTGGCTGCCATATAAAGGGCGACCAGTGCGGTCAGAATTCCAATCCACCCACCAGTCTTAAGTGCACCCGAGTGGCCGCCACCCCAATTTCCAAAAGCTTCGAGGATCAATGTCAGAGTTAATAGGAAGCCAAAGAGGTTGTGGTGCATGCTCCGCTTCATAACCGCCATCCAGAAGACAAAAGCTGCGATGGCAAAAACCATGCAGAACACCCCGGCAGCTCCTGGGGCTTGCAGGTGCTCGGAGTTGTAATACCAACTCGAGAGCCAAAAGGCTCCAAAGGTGCCGAAAAATGTTAAGCCGATGGCATCCCCACGGAGGAATTCCATGACACTTACCAAAATGCTGATAACGCCGCCCAAGAAGAGTGCGGTTCCCAAGACCTCGGCACCTGCGACACCGTGCCACAGGTTTGCATCAGCGCTACTTTGCAAGAAAGCCGTGATTCCGAATGCCGCTAGACCTAACGGTGCTGGGTTAGCAACCATGCGATCATTTGCCATATTTGCTTCTCCTTCGTGAATGAACTGCAGCCGTCTCCTTTGACGGCCATCAATAATTATCGCGCCAGATTCTCAGAAATGTGGGATGCGTCACTATCCCTAGGCCACTTTTTTAACTCTTCTTTTCCTTTCTTTTCCTTGTGACTGGGCACGGCGAAAGGTAGCCTCACCGCCATGAGTTCACTCGAAAATCTCTCCCACGAGAATCGGATATTTCCCCCCAGCCCAGCGTTTGCTGCCCAAGCCAATGCCAAGGAATCCCTCTATCAAGAGGCGGCGGATGATCGCCTCGCCTTCTGGAGTAGGCAGGCTGACTATTTACATTGGGAGAAGAAGTGGGACCAAGTCCTGCAATGGGAAGTTCCCTCCGCGCAATGGTTTCTCGGCGGAAAGATCAACGCCACATTCAATTGCCTCGATGTGCATGTACTCGCAGGACGTGGCGATCGCGTTGCCTTTCACTTCGAAGGTGAACCTGGCGACACCCGCACCATCACATATGCGCAGATGCTGCATGATGTTAAGAAAGCCACCAACGCTCTTATTGAATTAGGAATTGGCGCCGGGGATCGCGTCGCAATTTATATGCCGATGATTCCAGAAGCTGCCGTCGCTATGTTGGCCTGCGCGCGCATCGGTGCAGCGCATTCGGTGATCTTTGGTGGGTTTAGTGCAGATGCCCTCAAGAGTCGTATTAAAGATGCAGATGCAACTTTAGTCATTACCTCAGATGGTGGATTTCGCAAAGGTGCCGCATTTCCGTTAAAGCCTGTTGTTGATGAAGCGCTCACCGGCTCCGACCACAATGTAAAAAATGTTCTCGTTGTAAAACGCACTGGTCAAGAGACGGCGTGGAATGCAGGTCGAGATATCTGGTGGCACGAAATTGTTGATCGTCAAAACCCTGAACATGTTGCCCAAGGTTTTGATTCAGAGCACGTGCTATTTATTCTCTACACCTCTGGAACCACGGCCAAGCCAAAGGGAATATTTCATACAACCGGCGGCTACCTGACCCAAACCTCGTATACGCATCGTGCTGTTTTTGATCTCAAGCCCGAGACCGATGTCTATTGGTGCACAGCGGATATTGGCTGGATCACCGGCCAC
>CAIKID010000096.1 GCA_903827345.1 uncultured Actinomycetes bacterium
CCAGGGTTACAAGGTGATCGCTCTTCCGGCGGAACCAAACCCGCTACCGTTGAAACTGGAATTCAAATTCAGGTCCCGCTCTTCATCAAGCAGGATGAGAAGGTTCTCGTCGATACTCGTACCGGTGCTTATCTCGGTCGCGCCAATTCCTAAGGGCGGATCTAACAATGAGTGCTAGACGGAAGGCACGTAAGCGCACCCTCGACATCCTCTTTGAAGCGGATATGCGGGGAGTGAGCGCAGTAGATCTACTCCAGGTGCGCCCGATCGACGAGATTTCAGAGTCAGCATATGCGCGGACCTTGGTCTTAGGGGTCGCCGAGCATGGCGCCAAGATAGATGAACTGATCCACACCTATGCCGAGGGCTGGGATATGGATCGCATGCCAATTATCGATCGTAACCTGCTGCGTATCGCTCTCTTCGAGATTCTCTGGAGCGCTGAATTGGACGACAAGATTGCAGTTTCAGAGGCGGTCGAGATCGCCCAAGAGCTCTCCACCAAGGACTCCGCCGCCTACATTAACGGTGTTCTTGGCCGTGTCATCCTGCTGAAGTCGGTAATCTCACTCTCCTAAGTGGACTGCTAGACTTCCGACGCGGAATCAGCCGCATATCCTTTAACTGACGTCCTGTGAGGCGGCAAAGGAGATTAGATGAGTGTTGTATTAGAACAGAGCGAGATTGATCGCTCGCTTAAACGTATTGCTCATGAAATTATTGAACGCAATCATGGACTCGAATCAGTAGTTCTTCTCGGTATTCCCACTCGCGGTGTAACTCTGGCCCAGCGCATTGGCTCCTTTCTCGCCTCGATCGATACGCCAGTTCCCGTCGGTGTTCTCGATATCACGATGTTCCGCGATGACCTGCGGCTCCGTCCTCCGCGCCCGTTGGTGCCAACGCACATTCCCTCCGAGGGTTTAGAGGGCAAAGATCTTATTCTTGTCGATGACGTTCTCTATTCAGGTAGAACTATCAGAGCTGCCCTGGATGCAATTGGCGAACTGGGCAGACCGCGAACCGTGCAGTTAGCGGTCCTCATTGATCGTGGCCATCGCCAACTCCCTATTCGCGCCGACTATGTAGGGAAGAACATTCCGACAAATGCCCGCGAGAGCGTGCGCGTACAACTGCACGAGATCGATGGAATCGATCAAGTAGAGCTGAGCGTCTGATGCATACTCCGCACCTGCTCTCCATCAATGACCTCACTAAGAGCGAAGCGCTAGAGATTCTTGATACCGCTCGTGAGTTGTCTCGAATCACTGATGGCGCTATCAAGAAATTACCCACCTTGCGTGGGCGTACCGTCGTGAATCTCTTCTTCGAAGATTCCACAAGGACTCGCCTCAGTTTTGAAGCCGCCGCCAAGCGCCTCTCCGCTGAGGTAATCAATTTTTCAGCCAAAGGGTCAAGCGTGAGCAAGGGTGAATCTCTTAAAGACACCGCCCAAACCTTGGAGGCGATGGGAGCGGAGTTAATGATCATTCGCCACCCCACCTCAGGATCGGCCCAAAGATTGGCAGAATCGGGGTGGGTCAAATCGCATATCGTCAATGCCGGCGATGGAATGCACGAACATCCCACCCAGGCTCTCTTAGATGCCTACACAATTCGATCACATTTCCCAGAGCACGATAGAGATTTCACAGGATTGCGCATAGGAATCGTGGGGGACATCCTGCACTCCCGGGTCGCTCGCAGCAATGTCCTTCTCCTCACCGCTTTGGGAGCTCGCGTAGTTCTGATTGGACCGCCAACCTTGATCCCAGTGGGTGCTTATAGCTGGCCTGTCGATATCTCTTATAACTTGGATGAAGAGATAGGGACTTTAGATGCCATCATGATGTTACGCGTACAGAGTGAGAGAATGAGTGATGCCTTCTTCCCAACGGAACGCGAGTATGCGCGTGATTTTGGGCTTGGAACTCAACGGCTCAAGTCGCTTCGCAAGAGCGCCATCATCATGCATCCTGGACCGATGAATCGTGGCTTAGAAATATCTGCCGCCAGCGCAGATTCTCCACAATCGGTGATTTTGGAGCAGGTAGCAAATGGCGTCCTGGTACGAATGGCGGTTCTTTATCTACTGATGGGCGGAACCTCGATTCCGACAGAGGGGGTTCTCGTATGAGCAATTCAGATTTTCATTTAAAGAATGTAGTAATGAGCGATGGTTCTTCTGCCGAGATCGAAGTGCGAGAGCGCCGCATCGCGCGCATCGGCACCTCACTTGAAACAGATCTTCCCATTGTCGAAGGTCATGGAGCGATGGTCCTGCCCGGACTCGTCGATCTCCACACCCATCTACGGGAACCGGGCAAAGAGAATTCCGAAACCGTTCTCTCTGGTAGCCAAGCGGCGATCAAGGGTGGATACACGGCTCTTAGCGCGATGGCCAACACCTCACCAGTAGCGGATACCGCCGGCGTGGTTGAACAAGTTGCGCGTTTAGGAAAGGAAGCGGGACTTTGCGATGTCTTTCCAATTGGCGCTGTAACGGTTGGACTTAAGGGCGAATCTCTCGCAGAACTTTCTGCAATGGCGCAGTCTGCTGCCCGAGTACGTATCTTCAGTGACGATGGTCATTGCATTAGCGATCCACTCTTAATGCGGCGCGCTTTAGAATATGTAAAGGCCTTCGGAGGGGTTATTGCGCAACACGCGCAGGATCCACTATTGACCGTCGGTTCTCAGATGAACGAAGGAATTGTTTCAAGTCGACTTGGTCTGAAAGGTTGGCCTTCAGTAGCTGAAGAGTCCATCATCGCTAGAGATATCTTGATGGCGCACTACGTACAGAGCAGATTGCACATCTGTCACCTGACTACAA
>CAIKID010000097.1 GCA_903827345.1 uncultured Actinomycetes bacterium
AGTGCATCGCCTACGCCGTCGATTCCCATGATTATCAAGATGTTGGTAAGCGCGTTGTGCTTGCAGACATAAGTAAGGCTATAAAGGAGGGCAGCATCATGAGCCTTCACTTCGGACATCAAGACACTATCGATGCCATGCCCGCTCTTCTCGCGGATCTGCATGCCAAAGGTTTAACCCCTGTCACCCTAACTACCTTGCTTGGAGCGTAATTTCCGATGAAGAAAATCCTGGTTGCTTTAGCACTCGTCGCAGCGCTAATACCAACTAATGCGCAGGCATCATCTGCGCTACCCGGAATGCCGCCCGTAACAAACCCCAGTGATATTTATGCAGCTGATAGACCTAATAATTTGAGTCCGGTCGTTGCGAATTTCCCGGAGCGCGTCTATGTGCCAAACCACACCAGCAACACCGTTACGGAGATTGACCCAACGACTTTCAAAGTAATTCGCACCTTTAAAACCCCTAAAGGTCCACAGCATGTAGTTCCCTCCTGGGATCTCAAGACCCTTTGGGTGAACGACAATGAGGGTAATTATTTGACTCCGATCGACCCAAAGACTGGCCTTCCTGGAAAATCCATTTATGTTCATGATCCCTACAACTTGTACTTCACGCCTAACGGCAAATATGCCATCGTGATGGCGGAAGCCGATAAGCAGATGGTTTTTCGCGATCCGCACACAATGGCCATTAAGAAGGTCGTCCCTGTCCCTTGCGCCGGACTTAATCATGCGGACTGGAGCGCGGATGGCACCTTCTTCGTCGTAACCTGCGAATTCTCCGGCAAGGTTTTACTCGTCGATACCGCGAAGATGAAGGTGCTTAAGGCAGCCGCCCTTCCACATACATATACATCCATTCCTATGCCGCAGGATGTAAAGATCTCGCCAGATGGCTCTACTTTTTATATCGCCGACATGGCCTCCAATGGAATCTGGGCCATGCCGGCGAATAAATTCGGTGCGTTTACTCTCATTAAAACGGGAATCGAAGCGCACGGAATGTATGTATCGCGCGATTCTAAAACGATGCTGATCACAAATCGTGGCGAAGGCAGCGTCTCTGTCTTGCGCTTTTCGGATAACAAAGTCATCGCCAAGTGGAAGATTCCCGGCGGAGGCTCTCCTGATATGGGTGGGATCTCGGCCGATGGCACCCAATTCTGGGTTTCAGGTCGCTATGACAGTGTGGTGTATGTGTTCGACACCGTTCACGGAAAGTTCTTGCGTAAAATAAAGGTGGGCAAAGAACCTCATGGGTTGGCGATTTATCCCCAACCTGGTCGCTATTCACTCGGACATACAGGAGTATTTAGATAATGAAATCGCAACGATGGGTTCCAATCTGGATCGGACGCGCAACTTTCCTCGTCGGATTATTCGACATACTCGCAAACGTTTTTCATAAATTTCGGGCCCCAGTTCACAAACTCAACAATGTTATCCCGGTCTTTCTCAATGGATCAGCGCTCGCAACAGCAATTTTCACTGGGCTAATTCTCATGATCTTGGCTCGTGGACTATCACGGCGCAAACGTAGGGCTTGGGTCTTAGCTCTAGTCATTTTGGTAGTAAATCTTCTGACTGAAGTTTTAAGGTCAAACCATCATCCTGTGCAAATTGCATTAACCGTTTTGAGCATTGCTGCCCTGGTTGTATTTAGAAAGTCTTTCTATGCAAAATCTGACCCCAGTACTCGTCTGCAACCACTCATCGGTTTTGGAATTGCTCTCTTAGTATTTTTCATCGCGAGTTTGTTGCTTCTTAAATACCGCAGCCATGACGAGATTATTGGCAATCCATCGCTTAAAGATATATTCCAATTTATCATTGAAGGATTTGTCGGGGTAACAGGTCCAGTTAAATTCACCTCTGAGCGCGCAAGTGACGCAATTGCATTCACATTAGGGACTTTCGGTGTATTCACGCTTATCGTCCCGCTATGGCTCTACTTCCGCCGAATCAAGCCGATTCCGAAGATGTCCGACGATGACATGCACCTTGTTAGGAAACTCATAAAGCACGATCTTGATCAAGATTCGCTCGGCTACTTCGCAACTAGACGCGACAAGAGCGTCATCTGGTCAACTAACCGTAAAGCCGGTATCGCCTATCGCGTCCAGGGTGGGGTGATGCTGGCCAGCGGTGACCCTTTCGGTGAATACAGCTTGTGGCCCGAGGCCATCGCAGAATTTCTTAAAGTGGCCGAAGAGCATGCGTGGACCCCGGCTGTCATGGGTTGTAGCGATCGAGGCGGAGAAGTCTGGGTTGAGCAAGCCGGAATGATTGCTATCGATATTGGGGACGAAGCCATCATCGAGGTAAAAGATTTCACCTTAGAGGGTCGCCCGATGGCAAATGTGCGCCAGATGGTTAACAGAATCAAACGCAAGGGTTACTCGTGCACCACCCACAAGTGGTCAGAGTTAGAAGAGGCAAGACGGATCGAATTGCGAAAACTTGGCCACGAGTGGCGCTATGGCGTGGGCGAACGAGGTTTCTCCATGTCCATGGATCGCTTCGGAGATGATGACGATCCAGATACATATATAACCATTGCCTGGCTCGGAGGTGAGATTAAGGGACTTCTTTACTACGTACCTTGGACCACAAATGCGCTATCTCTCGATCGCATGCAACGTGAGCGCGGAACTGACGCCGGCGTCAATGAATTGATGATTGTTGAAACCGTCGAATATGCGCGCGCCAGCAACATGGTTTATGTCTCGCTCAACTTTGCTGCATTCCGCTCACTCTTTGAACGCGCAGATAAGATCAGCGCCGGCCCAATCACGCGTGGAATGCGCAACTTGATTCGCTTCTCTTCGAACTTCTTTCAAGTTGAATCTTTATACCGTTTCAATGCGAAGTTCCAACCTGGTTGGGAGACTCGTTACGTTCTCTACCCACGTGCTTCAGATCTTCCAAAAGTTGGCTGGGCGGCCCTGCGTGCAGAGAAGTTTATTTCGGGCTTCCGGTCACGCTAGGTTGTGGATTTACAACGGGCATTGAAATATTGTTCGCGCCAGCAATCCATAAGAACCCGGTCGCTACAAATGGTTTCCAGACCTCGATGTTATGACCTCCGGTCGGAATCGGAATGTATTTAATAGGAATTAAGGAATTAGCGCTTTGCATAAATTTCTGAGCTGAACCATTAGCAAAATGATCTTTCACTGATGCGATAATCATGATCTTTGAGTTAGCGGTATGCCTCTTTAAATACTTAACTAGATCATATTTACTTGCCAGATAATTCTTCTCTCTCTTTGAAAGTCCTCGAGAGAGAATGGGGTTGAAATAACCTGCCAGCGATACACCTTGCGAATATTGATCTTGGTGCAATACCGCCACTTCCGCAGCGCACCATCCGCCTGTCGAGTAACCAAAGGAAGACCAGAGTCGATTATCTACACCCATAAATGTCTGCATAAAGCGCTTCATATCGCCAGTGACCCACGTTTCCACCTGAGCGCCACCAACGAAATTCATACATTCGGTATCTTGACCGGGTTCGACATTAATCGCAGGAATGACAGCAATCGTGGGAGGGATCTTCCCGGCCCGCTCTAAATTCTCCATGGTAGTGATTCCATCGAGAGTGCCGATCCACGTCTGTGGGACACCAGGCGTGCCTGGAAACAGTTCTACAACTTGGTAATTACTGCCGATGGAATGGGTCGGACCAGATAGTTCGGTCGCAATCGTCGGTGAGGCGACGACGTAGACAACATTTGATACGCCAGATTTTGCGCCCTTAATAACCTTGCGAAAGATGACACTCCCGCCTTTAGTGTGCGTTGCAGCAGCTAAATCTTTTAACCCAATTTGGGATAGTGTCGAAGGGCTGAGCGCAATCTTTTGATACTGCCCTTGTGCACCAAAGAGATCGGACCACGAACTATAAAACTCTCCGGAGCGATTGATGGTTACTCCCATTGATGCGAGCGCAAAACATTGAATTGCAATTATTAGAGAGAATCGAGTGGTGATGTTCTTCCAATTACGGACAACAAACTTGTGCCATAAAAGTACAGTTGCAATGAGAATCGCAGCAGTGAGAAACCAAAAGAAGACTTCAGTGGGTAGAGATAAGAGCGGCAACATAAGGGGCTTAGTTTATCGAGAGAAGATCTAATCAACCTCACGAGGTGGGTCATCGGAATCATCGAAGGGTTCTTGGGGCTGGGAGAGCTTCCAATACATGTAATAGATGAAGACCCCAAAGAATGGCCACTCCATCACATAGACCCAACTCAGGTGATTACCGCCGAGCGCGCGATTGAACTCCAAAACACCCATAAGGCCACAGAGCGGCAACCCCCATAAAACCCAGCGGCGCTTGGGCTCGAGTTCTGGTTCAGGCATCTGCTGCGAGTTCATCATCCGCTTCCGCTATTAGTTTTTCGTTGGCAAACCAATCTTTGGCAGCCAGCACAATCCAAATAGTATCGATCAACATACCCATCGCCCACATAATCGCCCCACCTCGGTGCTGATCGGCAATTCCCATCTGCATTGTGGTCTGCGCTGGAAGTGAATGGAGCACTCGATTCCCAGAGTACAAAAAGAACCCCACCATTGTCTCTGGCAACATCATGGCAAAGAGAGAAATTACTCTGGACGAATAAGGGACGAAGAAGGGGTGAGGATTCCCTTCCATCACTGAGTAGTAGTAGATGAAACCACCAACCAAGAAGAGGATTAACTCCAGGCAATGTCCATTGGGGTTGGTCATCCCCCAGTTAGCTAGCGGTGAAAAGTGAGTGCCTATAAGCACCAGGAGAAATATGCCGAAGCCAACTTGCGGCTTAAAGAGAACTCGGATGAGGGTGTTGCCCCCAACCTTTCGGATAAATCCTTGAACTGCGACGTGCTTTGATCGCACGGCAACGGTTATTGGAGCTCCGAGTACGAGCAGAGGTGAAATCAGCATCATCAAACCAATATGTTGAATCATGTGTATCCAGAAGGTGCGCACCGCAGCATGGGGAACCGGGCCGACTAAGAGAATGAATGTAAGGGTTAACCCCCCAAAGAAAGCGAGTTGGCGAAGGCGGGAGATTGATTTGCGGGCCTCTCGCTCTGATAGGTACCAAAAGGCCGCACCAAGTAAGACCAGGGCAAAGAGCAAGTCCCAGATCGGATTAAGTTTCATTCCCAACAACCTCTCATTTAAATCTCAGATCCAGCTTCGATACCCGTCAGAGTGCTGGCACTCAACGACCGATGAAGAATCTCTGCATTTTGGATGCAAACGATTGTTCCCCAAATCACAATTCAAGCGTACTCTCCACCTATTCATTCAAAGCCTTCACACACTTATCGTCAGGAAAGGATATCCGTGGATACAGCTACACCTGCAAAGTCGAAGACTGCGATCGGAGCGCTTATTGCAATAGTGCTCGGAGTCGCTGTCGTCGCCGGAGTCGGCTTTACGCTCCATACGGTTTCAGCAGCCCCGCAACCGAGTCTCACCGCCACCAAGGTAGGAACGATTGTTGCTGCCGATGGCAAGACATACAACCATTACACAATTGCTGATGGAGTGTATGCAGATCCCGTCAATTCAAAGGCGCATGGAACTACTGCAACCAGCGATGGCGGGCATCCAAGCTGGCCTTCATACGGCCCAAGTACAGATTTCGTTTTACCGGCAAATTCATACATCACCATGACTCTTACTGTGTATGACGGTGGAGAAAAATTGAATACTCCTTATTTCGGAAGCGTAGTTGGAACTGTTGATGGAACCGTCTCTTACGACGGAGTCAGTAAATCTTCACTTCCATTCGATGCTGTCGAACACACTTTTACTTTGCACGGGCTCCCAACTTCAACTCAGGATCCGCTCTTTGTAAACGTTCCGCTTCCTGTAAACACCGATGCCGAGATGAAGGCATACGACAACGATCCAACAAAACTTCCTATCGGCCACAAAGTAACCTTCTCCTTTATAACAAAGGGTGCTGGTCACTACGTTTGGAACTGTGAATACCCATGTGGTGACTCCACCTACCAGGGCTTCGGCGCTGTTATGGGTCAATTGGGGTACATGAGCGGAAAGGTAACCGTCGCATAATG
>CAIKID010000098.1 GCA_903827345.1 uncultured Actinomycetes bacterium
GTAACTAGCCTGTAGACTCTGCTTTCCATTGCGCCCCGATAGCCCAATGGCAGAGGCAGAGGACTTAAAATCCTCCAAGTGTGGGTTCGACCCCCACTCGGGGCACTTAGCACGTGTAACATCATCTATCACATTGGGGGTGTTATTAGATGCTCGATCAAGCCGCTTGGGAAAAACGTGCCGCAGAGGTCAAGCCAGATTCAAAGATATATATAGATGGCTCCTTTGTTGATGCAGCCAGTGGGAAGACATTCGAGAGCATTTCACCGCGTGATCAGAAAGTCATTGCCAATATAGCTGCAGGTGATACTGCAGATGTCGACCGTGCTGTTATTTCTGCAACTAAGACTTTTGAATCTGGAGTCTGGAGCGAGATGAATCCTCGCGACAAGAAACCGATTATGTTGCAATGGGCCGAGCTCATCAAATCCCATCAAGAGGAGTTGGCACTTCTCGAGACCCTTGATGTAGGCAAGCCAATTAGCGATTCGATGACAGTAGACACCACGAGCGCTGCTCGAGTAATTCAGTGGTACGCAGAGACAATAGATAAGACGTATGACGAAATAGCTCCATCCCCGCGCAATGCAATAGCGATGGTTACACGCGAGCCGCTCGGAGTCGTTGGTGCCGTGGTTCCCTGGAATTATCCGATGATTATTACTTCGTGGAAGCTGGGCCCAGCAATTGCCATGGGCAACTGCATAATCGTCAAGCCAGCGGAGCAATCGTCACTTTCTGCACTTTTATTGGCACGCCTAGCTACAGAAGCTGGCCTTCCTGACGGAGTATTCAATGTAGTTACGGGGCTTGGCCCCGAAGCAGGTCAAGCACTTGCGCGGCACAAAGGTGTAGCCAAATTAGCATTTACAGGTAGCGGACCAACCGGCCGCAAAATGTTGCAATATGCGGCGGAGTCCAATATGAAACAAGTTGCGCTCGAACTCGGTGGGAAGAGCGCGCACATTGTTTTAGATGATTGTGTCGATCTTGATGTAGCAGCATCGACTATTGCTTGGGGCATCTACTACAACTCGGGACAGACGTGTAATGCTGGTTCGCGCGTGATTGTGCAACCTGGTGTCAAAGATGCATTGATAGCCAAGATCATTGCCTTCCTTGATACGTTTAAAGTTGGAGATCCGCTAAATCCAAATACACAGATGGGGCCAATAGTTTCGAAACTTCAACGAGATCGGGTTAATTCCTACCTTGAAATCGCTGGCAAAGATGGCGAGCAAGTCCTTGTAGGTGGGAAATCAACAAGTGGTGATGACTTAATGATCATGCCAACCTTGATTGATAAAGTTAAACCTACTTCGCGGTTGGCGCAGGAAGAAATATTTGGTCCAGTGCTTGTCGTTATTGATGCAAAAGATGAGGCTGAAGCGGTTGCCTTGGCGAATGGAACCGAATACGGATTAGCGGCAGCGATCTGGACCAACAATATCGCGCGTGCTCATCGCATAGCTCGCAATCTGCGCGCTGGCACGGTGTGGATTAATACCTTCGATATGCTGGATGTCATTACCCCGTTTGGGGGATTTAAAGGATCAGGATCTGGCCGCGATAAATCTTTACATGCTTTGGACGCGTACAGCGCTCTAAAGACCACCTGGGTCGATTTAAACTAAAAGATGTCTCGAGTAATTGCTAGGCTTCCAAAAATAAAGTGAGTTGTAACTTGCAAAAGGAGCAGATCAATGAAGATGAAAGCAGCAGTACTGGACGCTATTGGATCTCGATTTGAAATAAGAGAAGTGGATCTTGCTGCTCCAAAAGCCGGAGAAATATTGGTCAAGATCGCAGCGAGTGGACTTTGCGCAAGTGATTTAAATGCAATTGACGGAAAGCGAAAGCTTGTTCCTTTCCCAGCAGTGATCGGGCATGAAGCTTCAGGTGTTGTTGTCGAATGTGGGACTGGTGTTACTCGAATACAGCCCGGTGACCATGTGATCCTCTCTATTGTTCCGCATTGTGGCACCTGCGACTACTGCATAAGCGGACGACCAAATTATTGTTCAACAGCCGGAAATGCGATGGGCGCTGGAGGATTATTTGATGGAACTAGCAGACTCTCTGAAAATGGAGAAAGACTCAATCATTTTCTCACGGTTGCGTCATTTGCAGAATATGCGGTAGTCCCAGAATCTGGTGCTGTAGTAATCCCTAAGGAGATGCCTCTAGATCGTGCTGCTCTTATTAGCTGTGCAGTGTTGACTGGTTATGGTGCCGTCCATAACACCGCCAAGGTCAAGGCAGGATCGCGCGTAGCAGTTTTTGGTTGTGGCGGAGTTGGTTTGAACATTATTCAAGGCGCGCGGTTGGCAGGTGCTACGACTATTATCGCAATCGATGTAACGACAGAAAAATTAGATTTGGCAAAAAAAGTTGGCGCCACTCACATCATTAATGCAACAACCAATGATCCGGTTGCAGAAGTTAAAAGTATCTCAGGTGGAGTCGATTATGCCTTTGAAGCCTTGGGGCGCGAGGCCACAATTCAACAGGCCTGGGCAACCGTGGATGTCGATGGTGAGTTGATTTTGGTAGGCCTCTTAAAGAATGGTGCCACAATCACCCTAGATGCGGGCCCGTTCGTGAACGAGCAGTCTATTAAGGGCTGTTACTTTGGCTCGGCCAACCTGGCAAAGGATGTCCCATCGTTAGTAAAAAGTTACCTAAATGGCGCACTTTTCCTAGACGAGTTGATCTCCCAGAGGGTAGATTTACAAGGTCTTAATTCAGCTTTTGATCGATTAAGGTCTGGAGAGGGAGCGCGCAATGTGTTGGTCTTTGATTAATTCATCGCCGCGTAAGTACAAAGTTTCAGATCAGTTGCAGTCAACACGTGTACTGCAAATGAGCTGAATGTATGCCAAAAAAACATACCACTTACACACTAGGAGGACTTAAGTGAAGTTATCAAAGATAACTGCCGGGTCCGTTTCTGCAGCATTAGCTGTTGCACTAGCGATCCCTGCAATCGGAATGACATCTGCATCTGCTGCTTCAAAATGGAGCACGGTTACTAGTGCCTCACAAGGCGGCGGCACAGCTGCGCTTATTGCAGCCTGCCAAAAAGAAGGAAACCTCAACGTTATTGCATTGCCTCATGACTGGGCAGATTACGGTGTGATGCTAGATGGATTCAAAGCTGCATACGGCGTCAAAATAGATGAAGCAAATCCAGAAGGATCTTCACAGGAAGAAATCGATGCTGCTGTCACAAATAAGGGAACCAACCGCTCTCCAGATGTTTTTGATATCAGTACTGGTATAGCGTCAAAGTACCTTGGAACTAGTACTTTCTCACCATATAAAACCAAACTTTGGAATTATGTGGATGGGAATTCAATTTCAACAACTGGTGAAATTATCCCTAACTATGTTGGAACTTTGACTATTGGTTACCTTGGTTCGCTAGGGACGATCAAGAGTCTCAGTGACTTGCTTCTTCCTAAGTTCAAAGGAAAGGTTGCTTTGAATGGCGATCCTTTGACTTCTGGAACGGGACTTAACGGAATCTTCATGATCAACAAGGCTCTTGGCGGAACATTTGATGATGTGTCAAGGGGTGTTGCCTGGTTCAAGAAACTCAATGATGTCGGTAACTTCATCAACGTTAATCCAACGCAAGCAACCATGGCATCCGGCCAGACCCCAGTTGTTATCGATAATGGTTACGTGCAAGCAGCAGTTGTTAAGCAATATGCCGCTGCTGGCGGATCATGGAAGATGTATACGCCTGCTTCAGTTGGAGGTGGCTACAACAGTGCAATTTCTGCTTGGGCGCCGCACCCAGCATGTGCTCGCTTGTGGGAGGAATACACCCTCGGTGAAACCGGAGCGACTGTTTGGGCTGTCGGTGGAGCAACTCCGCGCATCTGGTCATGGCTTGTCAAAACTGGCCGTGCATCTGCAGCGGGAATTGCATCAATCGGCAAGAACAAAGTCAGCGCCGATCAAGCAACACCAGCTCAATCAGCTGCAGCACGTGATTACTTGAAGACCGCGTGGCCTGCAGCAGTAGGTTCACACTAATCAACGAGAATAATTAAGTTGACGCAACTTCAATACAGGAGAACCGGTTCTGCCAATGGCAGGACCGGTTCTCGGTATTGGCGCAGTAAGCGTGCTTACCTTGGGGTATTGCCCTTTCTTATTTTTAGTGGCGTTTTCTTGCTCTATCCAACATGGAGTGTAATTTCAGGTGCATTTCAAGATAAAGTAGGAAAATTCAGCACAGCAGAACTAAGAGCTGTCGTAAATTCCCCGATTTCACGACACGCTTTTTTTAATTCAATTGGAATTTCAGCGAAAACAGCAATCGCCGGCGCAATTATTGGCGGGCTCTTTGCCTGGGCATTAGTAAGTGGCAAACCAGGTGGTTTCTTCTACAAATTCTCTGTTGCTTTAAGTTCGGTACTTGCTCAATTTGGTGGAGTAATGCTGACCTTCGCTTTTCTCGCCACCTTTGGTTTTCATGGCCTCGTATCTACCCTTGCAGTTAGA
>CAIKID010000099.1 GCA_903827345.1 uncultured Actinomycetes bacterium
CTCCTAGCCGTTGTCTTCGCGGTATTTCTTACCAGTGGCGTGACAAACATCAAGACTCTGGGCTTTGGCGTTGCCTTTGCCATCCTCTTGGATTCAACATTGGTTCGCGCGCTATTAGTTCCAGCTTTGATGCGTCTCTTTGGCGAGCGCAACTGGTGGGCCCCAAAGGCACTCAAGCGCTTCACCATAAGCCACTAACTAGGTGGGGGTTGCACGTGTCCCAGGCCGGAGTTGAACCGGCGACCTACCGCTTAGGAGGCGGTTGCTCTATCCACTGAGCTACTGGGACCAGGGGTACTGGATGCCTAGTTTAATCGGGCAAATTCTCACCAACTTCACGGCTGGAGTGCCAATTCTTCTCATGAATTCGCAAGGCTACCCTCTAGAATCTTGCTGTGCCGCAGACGATCTGGGGCTTTTGAAGGAGTCGAAAATGAAGAAGCTCACCTCTCGTAAATTGGCGAGTGTGCTGGTTGCAGGCGCGCTTATCCTCGGCAGTGCCGTTGCGCTCAGCGCATCTGCCGACGCTGCCGGCAAGCAGGGCACCTCTTGTGCAAAGCTGAAATCAAAATCAGGCACATACACCTGTATCGCCAACCCAACGACCTCGAATCTAAAGCTCATCTGGGCCACTGCAAACTGCGTGAGTGCTCAGGCCGCTTATCTAGGAAGCGTCGCGGATTTGGCTACCTACACAAAGAATGCTACCAACGCCACAGTGCAGGCCCAGAGCTTGTTAGCTTCATACCAAAATGCGTTAACTGTTGCGCAGACATCTCTGAACGACATCATGAACACCAAAGTCTTTCCGATTGATTACACCCCGGGTACTCGCACTCCATCGGTGACCGCAATAGGTTTCAACGCGGCTATCGCTGCATACACCGCGAAGCTTGCGACCGATCAGGCAGGTATTGATAAGTACACCGCCGCCTTGGCAAAGGATGTAGTCGGAAGTATTCAGGCCAAGAGCGATCAGAAATCAATTAACGCCTTCCAGCTCGGAATGAAGAGTCGTCAAAGCACCATAGATCTCCTGAAGCGACAGGTTGCACGTATTAACACCACGATCACTAACGATCAAACCTCCATCGCCACCTGGACCTCAACAGTCAACGGCTCAATCGCCCAACAGAAGCAATTGACTGCCCAATTAAAGGCATCAACAGCTTCGGCAAAATCAACTCGTACTCTCGCATGCAAGGCTGGTTTGTAAACACTTCATACGCTGTAGAACTTCAACCGCCTAGTACCTGGTGCATAAAGCGCTAGACACTAGGCGGTTCTTTCTGCATTACGGGCAGAAAATCTATTGTTCCTCGAAATAGGAATTAGTTAACCTCTTGCGATGGCAATTGGCACAGCGCGAACGTACTTCAAACTGCGCGCTGTGGTATTTGCCCTCTTGCTCGTTCATGTTGCTCTCCGCATAGTATTTCCAAATCCCAACATATTTGCAGATCTTTATATTTATAACGCGGTGGCTTTATTAAGCGCGGCCGTTGCCTTCTTCGCCCCCACATTTAATGATCAATTGGCGCGACTTACACTTAGCGCCGCATTAACTTTCTGGAGCCTTGGGTCGATAGCAACGGCTTGGAATGACTTTTATTCACCAACTATTTGGCCTAACCTTTCAGATCTCGGTTACATCCTCTTTTATCCGCTCATCTTATTTGGATTGATGCGAGCGTTGACGGCACATCGAAGATTTCATGCGCTAGAGCTACTAGATGTGGTCATTATTATCTTTGGCTTCTCCACTTTGATTGCCGCACTCTTTCTCAAGAGCGCAATGGTCCACTTCATTGGGAGTTCAACCAGCGTCTTCCTCTCTATTGTTTATCCCATAGGGGATGTCGTTCTACTCGCCATGGCCATCATCATTGTTATTGTGCAACGGAGGGCGCTGCGATCGCTCCTCTTCTTGACCGCTATTGCCACATTCACCGCCACCGACATTTACTTCCTCTATAAGTCGGCGACAACTGGATACACATTTGCGCAATTGACCGATGATGGGTGGCTGCTCGGACTGATATTGATAGCCGAGGCGCTCTGGCACCACGGTGGAGAAGCTGAAATCAGCGAGCGGATCATTTCAACATCTATAACAATCGCCATGATATTTAGCGGAGCGGTCCTTACTATCTCGGCCCTGAAGCGAGGGTATCTGCCCGATGTCGCACTGGTACCTGCGATTGCAACCGTCGCGCTGGCGGTTGTCCGGATGGCTGTAGCATTGAAAGATGCGAGAAGTGCATCGACCAATCTCGAACTCTCTCGCATCGATGAGCTGACCGGTCTGGCCAATCGCCGCCGCTTCATGGCTGAAATCGAGTTGTTGGGCGAGATTTCTGGAACTCTGCTCTTGCTAGATTTAGATGGTTTTAAATCTATTAACGACACTTTAGGACACGGCGCCGGGGATGAACTGCTGCGCCAAATTTCGCTCCGGTTTTCCCGGGTGATACCGCATGCTTCACTCCTAGCTCGGCTTGGCGGAGATGAATTTGGCGTGGTAATTCCTGGCGGAGCCAGACATGGAGCTGAGGTATCGATGGCGCTATCGTCCACGGTTAGTTACCCCTTTGTTGTAGAGGGGCATGAAGTCACCGTTGGAGTAAGTATCGGCCGAGTGATCAATGATGGAAGTAATGAGTTGATGCGACGAGCAGATAGCGCGATGTACGAAGCTAAGCGGGCTGGTGGGGGTTCGGTTCTTTGGC
>CAIKID010000100.1 GCA_903827345.1 uncultured Actinomycetes bacterium
CTGTAGGTTCTGATGAAGCTTGGGTCGAGGCGACTGAGGCGCTACGTCAAGCTGCTGCTAAACAGAGCCTTGAACTGGTTCTTGATCCTGAAGGTGCTGCTTTCTATGGTCCGAAAATTTCAGTACAGGCAAAGGATGCAATTGGCCGTACTTGGCAGATGTCTACGATCCAAGTCGACTTCCAACTTCCGCAGAGATTTGATTTGGAATATCAGGCTTCGGATGGTTCACGTCAACAACCCGTAATGATTCACCGAGCCCTATTCGGTTCCATCGAACGCTTCTTTGGTGTACTCACTGAACATTATGCAGGCGCATTCCCTCCTTGGTTAGCCCCCGTTCAAGTTCGCGGAATCCCAGTAGCAGAAACGTTCTTGCCCTACCTACAAGAAATTGCAGCAACTATGCGTAAAGCAGGCATTCGTGTCGATGTAGATACATCTGATGACAGAATGCAGAAGAAGGTGCGGAACGCACAACTCGAGAAGATTCCATTCATGATGATCGCCGGCGAAGAAGATCAGAACAACGGGGCTGTCTCTTTTCGCTATCGCAATGGCGAGCAGAAGAACGGCATCTCGATCGCCGATGCAATCGCAGAGATCGCAGCAGCTGTCGCTGACCGCATACAGATCTAATTGCCATGGACGAGCAACTAACTGGAGGAGTCGGGATGCCCGATTCCTGGTCCAGGCTGTGGGCTCCTCATCGCATCTCATATCTTTCGGGCGAGAACCGTCCGCTACCGGGAAACGATATTCCTTGTCCTTTCTGTCGAATTCCCACCATGGGTGATGTTGAAGGTTTAATTGTTGCGCGGGGGACTACTGCATATGTGGTGATGAATCTCTACCCGTACAACGCAGGACATCTCCTTATTTGCGCCAACCGCCACGTTGATGATTTAACGGATTTAACAGTTGACGAGCGGAACGAGATATTCGAACTTTCGGCGCATGCCATGAAAGTCCTCCGCAAGGTGGCAAATCCAACGGGGTTTAATTTGGGAATGAATCAAGGCGCGATTTCTGGTGCTGGAATTCCAGAGCATATTCATCAGCATGTCGTTCCACGATGGAGTGGTGATTCCAACTTTATGCCGGTGATCGGACAAACTAAAGTTCTATCGCAACTATTGCAAGAGACGCGCGATGAACTAGCTAATAATTGGAATCTCGTTTAGAAAATCAGCAATCTGATCTAATCCGATTCGCGTTCCCTCAACCCAGGGAAGTGCCGGGAAGAGTAAGCCTGCGGAGAAACTGTCAGCACCTGCATCTTCAATATCTTCCAGGTATTCCGCACGGAATTCGGCGACGAGTTCAATATGTTCTGGATCAGCCGCCCGAACTTCCTTCACACCACTGGAGTAATCCGTTATCTGCAGATTTTCCAAATGGATGAGTGCAGCAGGGGCGCCATCGTCTCCATGAAGTACCAGGTATGGCGTAACGACGGGGTCGAGCATCTTGCTGGCGATGGCCGTCATATCTTCGAAATCAATATCGCTGGACCCGAGGTCGCAGATGATCACGAGAGATGGAATATACATTTCACGAGCCAGACGCCACTTATCTAGGTCGGCCGAGACTATTCCGTCATTCGCGCTGACGAGGAAGAGAGCGAGATCGCAACCCTCCAAATCGGTGGGTTGAGTACCCAATTCAGCGGCCAACTGGGCGGATTTCCCGCCGACGATCGCGATTTTATGAGAATTAATTAGGTCTGACACAGTAACCGAGCCTACGATGTAATAGTGATTTCGGCTTCGATCAAAGCACCAGTGACACGGGTTATAACCCCGTTCTGCGGGTGGCTGCTGGCACGAGGTGTCACGGCAAATCTGCTCAGTGCGGTCGGCGGATTGGGAGCCAGCGTCAGCGCGATCATTCTTTTCAGTCAAGGAAGTTTTTTGTGGGGAACTGCGGTGACGATCTTCTTCATTCTCTTTGATCTCCTTGATGGAACCTTGGCTCGCATGTCGGATTCAGGCGGTTCAACGTGGGGTGCGCTTTTGGATTCCACCCTTGATCGCATATCAGATGCTGCAGTTCTTGGCTCGATCGCCTATTTCCTGATGAAGAGCCATGACACATTAGTTCCCGTTTTGATTGTTGCTCTTGTGGCGGGCGGCTTGGTCTCCTATATAAAGGCCCGTGCCGAAGGTTTGGGTGTCGCATGCAACGGAGGACTCGCCGAGCGAACTGATCGGTTGATAATCATCTTTCTTGCGACCTGGCTTGCTGGTTTCGGCATCCCCTATATCTTGGCCTTCGGGATCTGGTTGCTGGCCCTGGCCAGCGTTTACACAGTCGGCGAAAGATTGTTAATTGTCTATCGCGCAACGATGAGTGCGTGAAGATGTCTTTCACATATGTTGCATATTTTTTGGCGTGGAAGTTCTTGGGATTTCTTCCCGAACAACGTGCATATGGTTTGATGGATTGGATAGCCGATCAGATAACAAAACGTAACCCTGCGGCCGTGCAACGACTGCGATCGAACTATTTACGAGTTCGTCCTGACCTTGTGGAACCTGAGTTAGAGGCGACGGTCAAGGCAGGGATGCGCTCGTACCTGCGCTATTGGTGTGACACCTTCCGACTTCCGCTCTGGTCGAGTGAAGAGATAGTGCAAAGTACAACTGTCATCAATGATTTTTTACTTCGTGACGCTCTCGCCGCGGGGAAGGGAGCCATTGTCTCTTTGCCCCACGCCGGAAATTGGGATCGCGCTGGTGCTTATTATTGCGAGACTGGTGCTCCGGTTGTAACAGTTGCTGAACATTTAGAGCCAGAGC
>CAIKID010000101.1 GCA_903827345.1 uncultured Actinomycetes bacterium
CACATGGCGCATGCTCACTGGAGATGAACTGGGCGCTCTCTTTGGAGAGTATCTCGCGACATCTGCTCCAGAGAATTATCGCCAGAGATGCTTTGCTAACTCCATCGTTTCATCTTCCCTATTAAGCAAAATTGCCAAACGCCACGGTATCGAATTCCACGAAACTCTCACTGGGTTCAAATGGCTGGCAAAGTTAGAGAACCTGGGATTTGGTTACGAAGAGGCGATCGGATATTCCGTTGACCCGCAGACGGTTAATGATAAAGATGGTGTGTCAGCGGCAATCATGTTGGCGCGCATCGCAGGGGAGTTGAAATCACAAGGTTCTAGCATCTCCCGATACCTCAAGGAGATTAACGATCGCTATGGCTTCCATAAAACGGTGCAGATATCTATACGAGTAAAGGAGTTGCCCAGCATTGGTCGAGTTCTCAATTCAATTCGACAATCACAGCCCTCTGAAATCGCTGGGTTGAAAGTACTTCGCTTCGATGACCTGCTTCTGCCTAACGGCGCACTTCCTCCGACCGATGGATTGCGTTTCTACCTTGAAAAGGATGTACGTGTGATCATTCGCCCTAGCGGCACCGAACCCAAGGTGAAGTGTTACATTGAAGTCGTATGTAAGAGCGATTCGACTGCAGATCATCAACTCGCAGATCAACTAGTTGCGCAGTTAACCCCCGTGCTTACAGGATTTTTCGTATGATTATTGACTCCTCCGAAAGTTCGCTAAAAGCTTTTTTGCAGACGCTACCCCGAGTCGATGAAGTCGGAGTAAATGCGCGCGCCGCGATGTTAGCAACCCGCAGCATTAAGACGACGAGCAAGGCCTGGGCCATCGATACCGCGATTTCAATGGTTGATTTAACAACGCTCGAAGGAGCCGACACCCCCGGAAAAGTTCGCGCTATCTGTGCCAAGGCGGTGCGTCCTGACGCCACCGACTTATCGGTTCCCTCGGTGGGGGCGGTCTGCGTCTACAACGACATGGTTCACATTGCACGCACAACTCTCGATCAAATAGGTGGCAAGGCAATTCCCGTCGCGGCGGTCGCTACCGCGTTTCCATCAGGACGCGCCTCCTTTGCGGTGAAAGCCCAGGACACCATGGATGCCATCAACGCCGGCGCTGCTGAGATAGATATGGTGATAGATCGTGGAGCTTTTCTCTCTGGGCGGTATGGTGACGTCTTTGACGAGATCGTAAAGATCAAAGAGCTCTGCGGCGATAAAGCCCACCTCAAGGTAATTCTCGAAACGGGAGAACTCGTCACTCTCGACAATGTACGCAAAGCGTCTTACCTAGCTATGTTGGCAGGCGCTGATTTTATAAAGACGAGCACGGGCAAGGTTGCACCTGCTGCTACCGCCCCGGTTGTACTCGTTATGCTCGAAGCGGTCCGCGATTACTTTGCAATGACCAAGGTTCGCATTGGTGTTAAACCCGCTGGTGGTATTCGAAACACCAAGGATGCCATCAAGCAGTTAGTGCTGGTGAATGAAGTGACCGGCCCCGAATGGCTCACCCCGCAATTATTTCGAATCGGCGCTAGCGCATTACTCAATGATTTGTTGTTGCAACGAATGAAGATGAGGGATGGCTACTACGCCAGCCCTTCTTACGTGACCCTGGACTGAGAGCGAATATATGAACCCCTTCGAATATGCACCCGCGCTGGAGTCAACATCTATCGTCACGATTGCCGATAGGTACAAGCTCTTCATCAATGGAAAATTTGTTGCGCCTAGGTCG
>CAIKID010000102.1 GCA_903827345.1 uncultured Actinomycetes bacterium
CGCCCTAAGTCGACAAGATATGGCTCATTGCCGCGACCCGAATACTGCATTGGGCAGACGGTCAACTGCACCTTACTGTTATCTGCCGATATGGCATCCCAAACTTTATTGGTGAAATCAGCATGCGCCTCGGCCGTCGTGGCATAGCGCGCGATATCTTCAGGGTGCTGTAGTTCCCAGGCAATGTCATCCCACAAGAGGCCGAAGTGCACTGCACCTAGCTCCATGAGCTGCTTAAAGCGGGTCACGACAGCATCAACATCGCCTTGATCTGAATACTGCACCGAAAGTCCGGGCGAGACGCAGGCGACGAAATCGACCCCGTGCACATTTCCACGTTCGATCAACTCCTTGGCCGTTACTAGAAACTCAACTCCAAAGGGAGATCTCCAGTTGAATCGCTGCAGTGGATCATCCTTGGGGGCCAAGAAATAGGTATTCATACCAAAGTCTGCGAAAAATTCGATCCCCTTCAAGCGCTGTGCATGGCTCCAAGGCTTTCCATAAAATCCTTCGACAACCCCGCGAATAGGAAAGTGCGGACCATCTGTCAGCTCTAATGGCTGCTGTGAATCTAATCGCAACCAATCAAGTACTGCGTTTAAGGCATACCGCACAGCCCGATCAAGCGTTACGCCGATCTCTACTGTCACGATATTTTCTTGACGCTGCGCTCTCAGCTCGAAACCTTCGACACTGGCGTGGCGAAAATTATGTACAGAAATAAGGATCTGGTACTGACCCGTTATGTCTACATGCCTTTGTAAGAAAGCGTCGATATATCCCGCTTGATGAGCGCTCGCTCCACTTACTTGAATATTCACAGTCCAACCCTCGTCCCTATTTGCGCTTGCAGAGTTTCATAAAATTCTTGATTTGTTCCACCGAAGTGCGAAATTGCTGCATAGACAACGGATCCAAATGCCGGAGAAATCTTTAAGGTCTTCACCGATACTCGGTTCGCGATGGGAGCAAGTCCTACGGTAAATGCTTGATCAAAAATTTGATTTTCGGCGACATGCAGTCCGCCAGACTTAATCACATCAATAACACTCACCTGGAAATCTAACTTTTCGATAATGGTAATCACATCGATCGCGTGCTGGCTTGCCACAGTCGAAACAATTTCGATCGCATCACTATCTCCAAAAGAGGCAAGTTGAAAGATCATGGGGGCGATGCTTTCACTCAATAGGAGACCATTGCGGGCGTACGCGTGGAAGAAATCAGCCAGGCTTTGCTGCTTGGTGAAACTCAGAACGATCTCCGCCAATGGAGAGACGCCTTCACCTCGGTGGTATTGACGGGCAAGCGCATTGAGAGTCAGTGAGATGACCTGTCCAGCACCAGCGCCTTCGCCAATCGACATACCCATGGTTTGAACTGAGCGAACCCCATCATTTCCTACCGTTTTTCCGCCGGTGCCTGCAATGGATACGATCCCCAGGCCATCGGACTTTCCTGCATAGAGCGAAGCCAGGCCATCATTAATAAATAGACCAGGCTTCTTGAATTTGAGAGAGTCAGAGAAATCAAAAAAGAGATCGGCATCTGCGGGCCAGTCAATGCCAGCTAACGCAAAGGTGGCAGCAGAGACCTCTTTGCGATCAACTGCCGCATCAGCCAGAAGCGTGCTAACGACCTCACGGAGCACAGTTTCGGCGCCGACCCAACCAACGCGCTCCCAGTTAGCCCCGGTGCTCGTCGCAGTAGCAAGAATTGTTCCCGATGTATCAACGAGGCAGCCATGAGTTTTGGTTCCTCCAGCATCGATGCCGAGAATGTACTCACTCATTGAAAAGCCCAATCATTCCTTGATTGTCCTTTCGGATAAGTTTCCAGACATCCGCGACTTCCGAAATATCTGGGCCGAGCGGATTGGTCAAAAGGGCGAGAGTTGCGCTTCTCTCATTTCCGGTGATTGCTGCATCTATCGTAAGCATTTCAAAATCCTTAACCGTGGAGACAAGAGAGTGCATCTCGGGTGCTAATTCGTGAGTACCAATGGAATGCGCGCCTGCAGATGTGATCGTCGCCGATATCTCGAGAACTGCATCATCAGGAAGTCCTGCCACTGCGCCATTGTTAAGGGTATTTACGATATGAACGGTGCCAGCATCTTGATAGATATCTGCCATCAGTTCCGCTGCCGCATCAGAATAATAGGCCCCGCCGCGCTGCATGAGTTCTGCTGGCTTGGTGACTAATGACTCATCAGCAAACTTTGCCATGAGCTCGGTTTCGATCTTCATGACTTCGCTGGCACGTGTCGGATGGCCTTTTTGATATTCAATCCACGGCTTTTGGGCAAAGTAATAAAGCAGGTAGTAATTGGGGATTGCCTGGAAAATATCCACATCGCTCTGCAGCCAGCTAGGGGAATCCCCTACATTTGCCTGGTTTATAGTCAAATTACGAAATGCCGCCAGTGCTCGCATTGAGATATCTTCTTCGCGATGAGTCACCCCGCGCACCCACGAGAGATGGTTGAGTCCCACATAGTCCAGGGATAGTTCTGCTGCTGGAATCTCCAGAGCTGTTGCTAATTCCATCTTTGTATTCCAGGGCACGTTGCATAAGCCAATGGAGTTCACCTGTGGCACATGGGTCTTGAGCATCTGCGTTATTAGCCCGGCAGGATTTGTAAAATTGAGCAAGATCGCCTGCGGTGCCACCTCGGCAACGACTTTGGCTATTGAAAGAGCGACGGGAATGGTTCGCAGCGCTTTTGCAAAACC
>CAIKID010000103.1 GCA_903827345.1 uncultured Actinomycetes bacterium
ATCTCGAGATCGCTGGGGGATGGCGCTTTTACAGCCACCCGGATCAGGCGCCACTCGTTGAAAAATTTGTGCTCGATGGCCAACAGAGCCGACTCACCCAAGCAGCTCTAGAAACGCTCGCCGTCATCGCCTATCGCCAACCAGTTTCGCGAGCACGCGTCTCAGCGATCCGTGGCGTAAATGTTGAAGCGGTAATGAAGACGTTGCTCACCCGAGGTTTAGTTGAAGAGCGTGGCGTTGAGCCCGAGAGTGGCGCCATCTTGTATGGAACTACAAGCTTCTTCTTGGAAAAGATTGGCGTGCGGGGGATTGAAGATCTTCCAGCTCTTGCCCCATTCCTCCCTGATATTGATGGACTCGACGAGGTTTTGGCCACGCTCACAGACTGATCTCATTTCCCCTCTCTCTACATACCCTTTAGACTTCCTCTGGACCGTTGAGGTCTGCCACGCCCAGATTGGCCGTGATGATAAGGAGATCAAATGGCTCTAACCCGCCTTCAGAAAGTTCTCGCGGATGCCGGTATCGCCAGCCGCCGTGCCAGTGAGCAATTGATATTAGATGGCCGCGTAAGTGTTGATGGAGTGCAGATTCTGGAACTGGGGACGAAAGTTGATCCAGAAATCTCTAAAGTTGAGGTTGATGGTGAGTCAATTTCAACTAAAAAAACTAATGTTTACCTCGCTTTTCATAAACCAGCAGGTGTTTTGTCTACTATGTCTGACCCCGATGGACGCTCCTCGCTAGGAGATTACTTCAAAGATAGAAGTGAGCGGCTCTTCCATGTAGGTCGTTTAGACCGGGAGAGTGAGGGTTTAATTCTCCTCACAAATGATGGAGATTTAGCCCACCGCGCGACTCATCCCTCATACGGAATGGTGAAGAAATATCTGATTGAAGTTGAAGGTGTTTTGACCAAGGATCAGCTCGCTGAAATTTCCGTTGGTATTCAATTAGAGGATGGTTTAGCTCGGGCGTTGGAGATTAAGACAGTTCGCGAAATCAATCCCAAGCACTCGTGGGTAGAGATCTCAATTCATGAGGGCCGCTACCACATTGTTCGGAGAATCTTTGAGCACTACGAGCTGCCGGTTCTCAGGTTGGTTCGAACGGACTTTGGCCCAATAGCCTTGGCAGAGACCGGGGTAGGGCGTTACAGGAAGCTCAATGATGTTGAACTCGGAAACCTGTTTAAGGTTTTAAAGCTAAATCGATAATAGCCAGACTAAAATAGCTGTTTATCGATTTTACCCCTTATGTCAAAGTGATTAAATAGCGTTTTATCGATATTATTGCGCCCAATATGCTGTAAATTATCGATAAAACTATATAAACAACGCAATCAGATTATCCTGCACTCCAAAGTCGACATTCTGTAATATCTATAAATGTGTAAATATAATAATCAATGAATAGTTTTAACGGCAATGTGTGAGTCGCCAGCCAGACCGGGTTAGGAAACTGTAGGCTGGGCGCATGAGAGTTCGGGCAATTCGCGGTGCGACACAGTTAAGGATGGATGACCAGGATGAGATGGCTGCTGCCGTCATCGAACTTCTCGCAGAGCTCTTCGAGAAGAATGGGTTGGTCAAGGAGGATCTCATCTCGATTCTCTTCACTTCGACGCCAGATCTGATCTGTGATTTTCCAGCCGCCGCGGCGCGAAAGCTAGATCTTGGCGATATTCCTTTGATCTGCGCCCAAGAGATTCAAGTGCCGGGAGCGCTCCCGCTGGTGGTCCGAGTGATGATTCACGCTTATTCCGAGAGATCGCATGGCGAGATTAAGCACATATATAAACGCGGCGCTGAGGTTCTCCGCCGAGATATCGCTCAATAGTGCAGACTTTTGCGCAGGTTCGGGTGGTAGGAGCGGGGCTCATCGGAACATCCATTGCGCTGGGACTTAAGCAGGCTGGATATACGGTCTCCGTTGATGATGAAGATCCAGAAGCTGAGGGGATCGCGCAATCTCTCATTGGCCAATCAGGTGAGGGATCGAGTCCAGAGCTAATTGTCATTGCAACCCCGATTTCCAGCATTTCCGCCTTAGTCCGGAGCTACGCAACTCAATACCCTCGAGCGATAGTTATGGATATAGGTGGTTTAAAGTCTGAAGTTGTAGCAGAGATCGATAAGTTTTCAGAGGTATCTTCACGCTTCTGCTCCACCCATCCCATGGCGGGACGAGAGATCTCCGGGGGGCTGGCAGCGCGCGGCGACCTCTTTGAGGGTCGAATCTGGATTTATACCCCTAGCTCGATTAGCTCCGCTCTTGCTGTAGAGCGCGCACTGGAAATTATCGATGTATTAGGTGGGAAGGCGGTACTTCTCACTGCGAAAGAGCATGATCAAGCGATCGCCGGAATCTCACATCTGCCGCAGATTGTTAGCTCGCTACTTTCGGCAACGCTCATCGATATTTCAGATCGCGATATCGGTCTAGCGGGGCAGGGGTTGAAAGATGTCTCCAGATTGGCCGCCTCTAACTCTGAACTCTGGTCTGAACTGCTCCATGCCAATAGCCGGGCCGTGCTGGAGTATTTGGAAATATTGTCAAAACACCTTGATGATTTATCGACTTCTCTACAAAACGATGATTTGCGCAAGACGAAAGAGATTCTTGAACTGGGCCGTGAGAATCATGCCCGCATCCCAGGAAAGCACGGTGGGAAGAAGCGTGATTACTGGTACCTGCCCATCATTATCGCCGATAAACCGGGGCAGTTGGCGAAGATATTTGATGCCTGTGCATTGGTCTCAGCGAACGTCGAAGATTTAACTATTGAACATACCCCAGGACAGGAAAGTGGCCTTGTAACACTTGCCCTTTCGAAAGCAGACTCAGTGAAGGTCTACGAACAGCTGATCAACGATGGCTGGCGCGTGCAGCAACCGCGGGAATCGATCGGTTGAGGAAATCTGCCGAACGCTTTAAGCGTTAAGGTACTCATATGTCGACCGTCGTAATAGCAATAGATGGTCCAAGTGGATCAGGAAAATCGTCCACCGCCCGCGCAGTAGCTCAACGCGCCAATTGGCAGTATCTCGATACCGGTGCGCTTTACCGCGCAGTTACCTGGTTCGCTCTCAGGGAGGGTTTGACCGATCCCAAGGAAGTAGTCGAGCGCGTAATTCTCGAAGAGATAGTTTTTGATGGTGACCCCATTGAGCCTCGGATCTTTATCGGCGAAATGGATATCACTGCAGACATTCGCTCGGCTCGGGTAACAGATCAGGTTTCAATCTTCTCTGCGTATCCAGAGGTACGTTCCTATCTACTTGGAATCCAGCAGAGGTTTATCGATGAGGCCCCACACGGGATTGTCGTCGAAGGCCGGGATATTGGAACTGTTGTTGCCCCCGACGCCCCCCTAAAAATCTTCCTCTACGCCGATCTACAGCAGCGCGCCTTGCGCCGCGAACGCGAGTTAACCGATCCCACCTCTACCGATGAGGTATCTCAGTCACTGCAAGATCGGGATCTGATTGACTCGACCCGGAAGATTTCACCGTTGCGTATGGCAGATGACGCTCTAGAAATTGACTCCACCTTGCTCGACCTCCCAGAAGTTGTAGATGTGATTTGGCAATGGGCTAAGGAACGATCGCTCCTGGGGTTGCCTAAGGTAGCAATTATTGGCCGTCCCAATGTTGGAAAGTCGACGCTAGTAAATCGAATTATCGGTCGCCGCGAGGCCATCGTTGAAGACACCCCCGGAGTTACACGCGACCGCGTTAAATATGAGGCGGAGTGGAACGGAAGAACTTTCGTTTTGATTGATACGGGAGGCTGGGAGGTCAAGCCCGAAGGCATCTCTGAGAAGATTACAGCTGGCGCAGAGATGGCGATCGCAGAAGCCGATGTCGTGCTCTTCGTAGTAGATGCGCAAGTAGGAGCTCTCGATGAAGACTCTTCGCTCCTCGCACTTCTCCGCAGATCAAAGAAGAAGACCATCTTGGTTGCCAACAAGGTCGACGGTTTGAATGAAGAGCAGAACGCGCACGCACTCTGGAACTTAGGTTTGGGGGAGCCGCGCTTTGTCTCGGCGTTACACGGTCGTGGTTCCGGTGATCTCCTGGATTATCTCGTTCAAGAATTGCCCGAAGTTGGTTCTGAACTTCCCGATGATGGATTTCGTCGTATCGCAATCGTTGGACGTCCGAACGTTGGAAAATCGAGTCTCTTAAATGCCCTTGCCGGAGAATCACGAGTGCTTGTCGATGATGTAGCAGGAACGACTCGCGATCCAGTAGATGAACTCATCGAACTTGGTGGAGACACCTGGCGCTTTATTGATACCGCTGGAATTCGCAAGCGTGCAATTCACGACAGTGGTACTGACTACTACGCCAGTTTGCGAACTGCGGCGGCCCTTGATCGAGCAGAGGTTGCTGTAATAGTTATTGATGCATCACTTCCACTCACCGAGCAAGATCTACGTATTGTCACGATGGCTGAAGAGGCGGGACGCGCCATGGTGCTCGTCATGAACAAGTGGGATGTTGTCGATGATGAACGGCGCGAACAACTCGATAAAGAGTTGGAGCGCAATCTCGAACGTTATCCGTGGGCACAGCGCGTAAACCTTTCGGCTAAGACCGGCTGGCACAGGGATCGGCTTGCTCCAGCGCTGCGTACAGCGTTGCGAAGCTGGGAGAAGCGTGTCCCCACTGCAAAACTCAATGCCTTCCTTGGGGCGCTTGTATCGGCTACTCCACCACCTGTTCGCGGCGGCAAGCAACCGAAGATTCGCTTTGCTACCCAGGCGACTATTGCTCCACCGAAGTTTGTAGTGTTCTCTAGCGAATGGGTTGAACCGAGTTATCGCAGGTTTATTGAACGCCGTCTCCGTGAAGAATTTGGCTTTGAGGGTACCCCGGTTGAGGTATCGATCAAGGTCCGGGAACGGGAAGAAAGAAAGTACTAAATGCAGATTTCGCGCCGGGAAGTTTTAACTATTCCGAATGGATTGACCCTGATCCGCGCGTGCGGGATTCCGCTCTTTCTCTGGCTCCTCCTTGGCGAAAATCTCAAGGGATGGAGCTATATCGTTCTTGGCTTGGGGGCTGCCACAGATTACTTTGACGGGAAGGTCGCTCGCTGGTTACACCAGGAATCAAAACTAGGTGCCGCGATGGATCCGACCATTGATCGCCTTTATATAGCGGCGACCGTCATCGCGTTGGCGTTAAAGCATTACATCCCGTGGTGGATGGTGGCAGTTCTTGCTGCTCGCGATATTTACATGGCTCTTCTATTAGCAACCTACAGACAGCGCACGGGAAAAGTATTCTCCGTCACCTTTTTGGGCAAGATGGCTACCTTTAACCTTTTATACGCCTTCCCATTCCTCTTGTTGAGTAGCCCAAGTAACTGGGGTGTATTTGCTCATTCATTTGGATGGGGGTTTGCGATATGGGGGATAGGGTTGTACCTTCTAGCTGCAGTAGATTATTCAAGAATTGCCGCGTCCGAGCAGAGGAGAAAGTATGTCTAGCATCCCAGCAGATTTGAAATACACAAAGGAGCACGAGTGGGTTCGCGAGAGTTCAGCGACCACCTTCCAGATTGGTATTACTGATTTTGCACAAGGTGCCCTCGGAGACATCGTTTACATCCAACTCCCGAAGGTTGGCCAGAGCGTCAAGGCTGGCGAAGTATGTGGCGAAGTGGAATCAACGAAATCGGTATCAGAGATTTATTCGCCTCTTACTGGAATCGTCAAATCTGTCAATCCTGCACTAGATGCCAACCCCGAATTGCTCAACCAAGATCCTTACACGGCAGGGTGGATTGCAGAGATTGAGATTTCTGCGCCGGCATCTGATCTGCTCTCCAGCGCGGAGTATGAAGCCCTCACCGCTTGATTTTTCTGCAGGCGATCAATAGTGTCAGCCTCTAGTCAAGATAGAGATTGAGGGTTAATCTCGGTCTCAAAGGAGGGGGAGAAGTGAACGATTCAAAAGCTCCCGAAGATCCTGCGAAGCCTGATCTCACCTCAACCATTCACCTATCCGCACTTCGATCGGTTCCAAAACCCCGCCCACTCGAAGAGATATTTTCAGTCTTATCGCTAGAAGAGCGAGAAATCGTAAGTCAGTTACCACAACGTTCAGCGATGCTAATCGTTATTGCCGGACCAAATAAAGGTGCACGTTTTCTCATAGATTCTGATGAAACATTTATTGGCCGAGATCCAAAAAGTGAGATCTTTTTGGATGATGTCACGGTTTCACGAAAGCACGCCAAGATCTCTCGTTCAGTGCAGGGAGATTTTCAAGTTGTAGATCTAGGAAGTCTCAACGGCAGTTACCTCAATGCACATCAAGTACAAGAGTCGAGGTTGGCCATCGGAGACGAGATTCAAATTGGAAAATTCAGATTGACATATTTCAGGGGGAGGGCGAACTAATGGCGGTTCCAGCGCGCGCATATTTAAGCATTGGAGAAGTGCTTGGAAAATTACGTGGAGATTTCCCCGATATAACGATCTCAAAGATTCGCTTCCTGGAATCTGAAGGCTTGATCGAGCCGCAGCGGACGCCATCGGGCTACCGCAAATTCACGGGAGTCGATCTTGAGCGTTTACGTTATGTCCTCACTGCTCAGCGTGATCAGTACCTACCCTTGCGCGTCATTAAAGAGAATTTGGATGCCCTCGACAGAGGCTTAGAGCCAGCTGCGTTACCAGGTGGCAGCGCCACTCCGCGTTTGGTCACCGTTGATGGGGAGTTTGCCCCAGGCCACTTTGCCGGCGAGAGCGAGCTTCGCCTTTCACGTTCCGAACTCTTGGAATCTTCAGAACTTACGGATGAGCAGTTGACGGAGGTCGAATCCTTCGGCTTAATCACTATTCGCGGGCGCTACTATGATGCCGATGCGCTGGCCGTGGCCCGCATCATTGCAGCTATCGCAGCATTTGGAATCGAAGCCCGTCATCTCCGCTCCTTTAAATCGGCCGCCGACCGTGAAGTGGGCCTGGTAGAGCAGGTCATCGCACCGATCCTGAGTCAGAAGAGCTCTGATGCCAAGGCTCGAGCCGATGAGGTCGCCAACGAATTGGCATCTCTCTCGGTAAAGCTCCATGCCTCCCTGGTTCGCGCCGGTCTTCATCGCGCAAAGTAGAGGGCCTTCATGAGCATTCCCGTTGAAGTTGTAGGCGTTCGCATTGAAATGCCATCGAACCAACCCATCGTTTTACTCAAAGAGGTAAATGGAATTCGCTACCTGCCCATCTGGGTGGGTGCAGTTGAGGCTTCGGCTATCGCATTTGCACAACAAGGTCTGGTTCCGACCCGGCCGCTCACCCATGACCTCTTCACATCAGCCCTTCATATTTTGAATGCGAAGGTGGAGCGCGTCGAGATCACCGACCTTATTGATGGTGTCTTCTATTCCGAGCTCCATCTAGAGGGGGCAATCACGATCTCGGCACGGCCCAGCGATGCCATCGCCCTTGCTCTGCGGGCAGGTGCACCCATCAGCGCGGCTGAATCCCTCTTCTCCAAGGCCGGCATTGAGATACCAGATCAATCTGAGGATGAGGTCGAAAAGTTCCGCGAGTTCCTCGATCAGATTAATCCAGACGATTTCGCCTCGTAGAAATCCTAAGCCTCAAGTAAAGGTTTAAAGTTTCTCGTGTCGCAGCCCCTATTTTTGGCGGGGGAGTTCTACTCTTAACAGGTGCCGATCCCCTTCGGCCTTCTTTCCTAAGAAGTGAGTCATGATGAGCGATGTAACCCCTGAGGTCGGCTACCGTGGTGCAACAGCATGCGTTGCGGCGGGAATCACCTATCGACAACTCGATTATTGGGCTCGCACTGATCTCATCTCTCCAAGTATTAAGAGCGCAGCTGGATCGGGATCGCAGCGCCTCTATAGCTTTAGAGACATCATCGTCTTAAAGATCGTGAAGCGACTACTCGATACCGGGGTCTCGCTGCAGAATATTCGAACCGCGGTCGAGCACCTGCGCAAGCGGGGAGTGGCAGACCTGGAAAGCATGACTCTCATGAGCGATGGGGTCTCGATCTATGAGTGCAATTCGCCCGATGAAATTATCGATTTGCTGCAGGGCGGGCAAGGAGTCTTCGGAATAGCAATCAACAAGGTCTGGAATGAAGTTGAAGGATCGCTAGCTAATCTACAAGGCGAGTCTGGAACTGATGGGTCCATTATCACATCAAGTAATGATGAATTAGCCCTACGGAGGAAGCGCAAGGGGGCATAAAACTCTTATCCTTATCTAGGAGATTTTTTCATCCTTAAGGGGGACAGGTGTCTTTACGCGAGAACTTTGTAGATCGCCATATCGGGCCAGACCAAAGCGAGATTTCATCGATGTTGGCCGAGATCGGCGAACCGACCCTAGATGCACTTATCAAAAAAGTAGTTCCCGAGAATATTGCAATGCGCGAAAAGTTGGTCAACCTTCTTCCGGCGGGTATATCTGAAGTCGCTGCGATCGAAAGATTGCGAGAATTTGCATCTGAAAATAGGGTGATGCGCTCGTACATTGGAATCGGGTATTACGGAACGATTACTCCGCCAGTTGTACTTCGCAATATCTTAGAGAACCCCGCCTGGTACACGGCATACACGCCGTACCAGCCAGAGATTAGTCAGGGTCGACTAGAAGCGATGTTCGCTTTTCAGACCGTTGTCGGCGATCTCACTGCGCTACCTATCGCTAATGCGTCGATGCTCGATGAAGCGACCGCCGCAGCCGAGGCAATGACTTTAGCTAGGCGCGTATGGACGGGAAGCGATGAGGCCGCGTTCTTCGTTGATTCACATTTACATCCGCAGATAAAGGCAGTTATTCACACGCGAGCCAAGCCGCTGAAGATTTCAATTATTGAAGGCACACAAGAAACTTTGCAGGATATGGAAGAAGCGATCTTTGGCGCCATCATTACGCAATCCTCGACATACGGTCAGATTTTCGATCTCGCTCCCGCTATTGCCGCGATTCATAAAGTTGGAGCTCTAGCCATTGTTGCTTGCGATCTATTATCTCTCACACTCTACAAATCACCGGGGGAGTACGGCGCTGATGTAGCTATTGGATCTGCGCAACGCTTTGGTGTGCCCATGGGCTTTGGAGGACCGCACGCCGGATTCATGGCGGTTCGCTTAGGTCTAGAGCGATCAATACCTGGTCGTTTAGTTGGGCAGAGTCTTGATGTACATGGCAATCCTGCATTTAGGTTGGCCTTGCAGACCAGAGAGCAGCACATTCGCCGCGATAAGGCGACCTCCAATATTTGTACCGCTCAGGTACTTCTGGCTGTTATGTCGGGCTTCTATGCCATGTGGCACGGACCAGATGGTTTGCAATCAATTGCGAATCGCATCAGAAATCACGCTCATACTTTACGAGGTTCGCTTCTCGCACAAGGATTCAAGAGCGCTCAAGGCGAAATATTCGATACCTTCGTTGTCAATCAAGTGAAGGCATCTGAAATTATCAAAAGCGCTGCAGAGAGTGGAATTAACCTTCGCAAGGTTTCCGAGGAGAGCGTTGGAATCTCTCTCGATGAGACCGTAACGGAGCGCGACATCGCTGACCTGCTGACGATTTTCTCTGCCTCGTTGACTAAGAGTGAAGGGGGAGTGCCTGCTGAACTCAAGCGCGGAGCTAAATTTCTCACTCACCGCATTTTCAATACGTATCACTCTGAAACCGCGATGTTGCGCTACATTCGAATTCTCTCCGATAGAGACCTGGCGCTAGATCGCAGCATGATTCCACTCGGTTCATGCACCATGAAGTTGAACGCCACGACTGAGATGATTCCTGTTACCTGGCCAGAATTTGCCTCGCTCCACCCATTTGCCCCAGCCGGACAGAGCTTAGGTTTTCGCCGACTTATTCAAGAACTCTCGGATTGGTTAATCGCGATTACTGGGTACGACGCTGTGTCGTTGCAGCCTAACGCTGGTTCGCAAGGTGAGTTTGCCGGTCTCTTAGCAATTCGCAATTTCCTCGATCACAAAGGCGACACGGATCGTGATATCTGCTTGATTCCGTCGAGTGCCCATGGGACAAATGCAGCCAGTGCGGTTATGGCTGGAATGAAAGTTGTCGTTGTCGCATGTGATGAAGCAGGAAATGTTTCGGTTGATGATCTGAAGACCAAGATCGGGGAGTACAGCGATCGCCTCGCTGCTCTCATGGTTACTTATCCATCGACACATGGAGTGTTTGAAGAAGCTATCTCAGAGATCTGCGGATTGGTGCACGATGCCGGTGGTCAGGTTTATGTTGATGGTGCAAATCTGAATGCTCTTGTAGGACTTGCTCAACCCGGAAAATTTGGGGCAGATGTTTCTCATCTCAATCTCCATAAAACTTTCTGCATTCCACATGGTGGTGGGGGACCGGGTGTTGGCCCTGTCATTTCCCGTGCACACCTCGCGCCATATTTACCTAACCATCCGCTTGATCTCACAGTGGGATCTAGCAGCGGTCCTGGGCCAGTGAGCTCGGCGCCATTTGGTTCAGCTGGAATCCTGCCAATCTCGTGGAGTTACATCCAGATGATGGGGGGAGATGGACTTACACGCGCGACCGAGGTGGCCATCCTTTCCGCCAATTACATCGCCCGGAAGTTAGATCCACATTTCCCTGTTCTATATAAAGGCACCCACGGATATATCGCCCACGAGTGCATCGTGGATTTACGCGAAATCACCAAGAAGACTGGTGCCACTGTCGATGACGTCGCGAAGCGTTTGATGGATTATGGCTTCCATGCCCCAACTGTCAGTTTCCCAGTTGCCGGAACCTTGATGATTGAACCGACGGAGTCCGAAGATATTGGCGAGCTCGATCGCTTCATCAACGCGATGATCTCGATTAGAGCGGAAATTTCCGATATCGAACATGGCGAAATAACTATCGAGGAGTCTCCATTACGCTTTGCGCCGCACACGGATAGCGACCTTTTGCGAGCTGACTGGGATCGCAAGTACTCACGCGAGATGGGTGCATATCCGCTGGGAACTGACCCTGAGATGGCCCATAAGGGCAAGTATTGGCCCGCTACAGGACGTATCGACGGGGTATATGGAGATCGCAATCTGGTCTGCTCATGTACACCGATCGAGGAGTTGGCAATCAACGGCTAAACTTTTTACTTTACATAATGTAGATTATCGGCGGTTAACAATACGCTGGAAACCCCAGATCGTGGTCTTTATCCATGCCTCAACGACGATTTTCCCGCTCATCTTTGAGTTTCCAGCGACCCTTTCGACGAAGGTAATCGGTACTTCAATGATTGTTCTCTCATGAGCGTTCGCGATACGAACGATCTCAATTTGGAACCCATAACCAATTGTCGTTAATTGTGAATCGAAAATGTCTGCAATGAGCCGGCGACTTAAAAGTCGATATCCGCTGGTTAAATCCCGGAAGGATAATCCCAGGGCTAGAGATGCGTATCGGGTGCCAAATTGAGATATTAATCGACGCGAAAGTGGCCAATTGATGACCACACCTCCGGGCATCCAGCGAGTTCCTAAGACCAAATCATGGCCCGAGGCAGCCTCGAGCAACCTGGAAATCTCCTCCGGTTGATGGCTTCCATCTGCATCCATCTCCACAAAATATTCGTAACCGCGATCGTAACCCCAGGTAAACCCCGCGAGATAAGCCGGACCTAAGCCACCTTTCTCTGATCTGTGCAATACGTGAGTACGCGAGTCGACAAGGGAATCTGCCAAAGCACCTGTTCCATCGGGAGAATTATCATCAACGATAAGGATGTCGACATCGGCACTAGCGGACTTCAACCTGAGAATTACATCGCTGATATTCGGGCTTTGACTATCTCAAACTAAAGAGTGGTGTGGCGCTGACGCCTACGAGTGATGGTTATCTCGTAGGTCTTCCTACGCATGGATTACATATCTCATCTGGCCTTGCGGTGCA
>CAIKID010000104.1 GCA_903827345.1 uncultured Actinomycetes bacterium
CCAAGTTATCGCAGAAGACCGGCGGTCTCTCCGGTCCAGCAATTCGTCCCATAGCAGTCCGCGCCATTTACCAAGTGCGGGCGGCCTTTCCTAAGATCCCAATAGTTGGAATGGGTGGAGTAACGAATGGGCGCGATGCCTTTGAGTTAGTACTTGCCGGCGCGAATGCAGTTTCAATCGGTACGGCTACATTTGGTAACCCAATGGCCGCCATGACGATCAAGAACGAACTAGAGGAACTCTGTGAAGTACGCGGATTTACCTCATTTTCCGATGCAGTGAGTTACGCCCATAGAGTCGAGGCATAATGGCAAAAGTTAAATCACCGATCATTTTGGCTCTCGATACCGATGATCTTGATACTGCCAGGAAATGGATCGAAGCCACAGCCGGTAGCGTTGATGTCTACAAGGTGGGACTCGAATTCTTCTTAAAGCATGGCGCGATGGGTCTGCGTGAATTGCGGACGATACGCGAATTCGAACTCTTTTTGGATCTTAAACTCCACGATATTCCCAATACCGTGGGTGGAGCGGTGCGCTCGATTCGTGAACTGCAACCGCGTTTTCTCACCGTCCATGCCTCAGGCGGTTCATCGATGATCAGTGCTGCTGCGCAAGCAGCCCCTGAAATCGCAATGACAGCGGTCACCGTTCTTACCTCATTAGATTCGGCTGAGCTCATCCGCATGGGAATTGATTCTGCTCCTTTGGATTTCGCCGTCACCCTCGCGCGCAACGCGGTTTTATCCGGGGCCCGCGCCATTGTCTGTTCCCCTTTAGAGGTAGCGGCGATTCGCCAAGCCGTGGGATCCGAAGTCGAAATTATTACTCCTGGGGTGCGTCCTGCAGATTCCACGCTGGGAGACCAAAGTCGAACCATGACGCCTCCTGAAGCAATTGCCGCTGGCGCAGATTTCCTTGTGATCGGTAGACCAATCACCTCGTTCTTTGCGCAATCTCCGCAGGCGATGCAGGAGAGAGCGCTGCAGATTTTGGAATCGCTCACTTGATGCCAACTCCGCCACCACGGCTCTCCACAGAAGAGAGACGTGCCGCTCTCGAGAAGGCAAAACTCTCCAGACAAGAGCGCGCTGAGGTAAAACGGTTAATAACCCTAGGAGAGATAAATATATTTGATGCAATAAACGACCCACGTGAGTCGATTCGCCGCATGAAGGTCATCGAACTGCTTTCAGCACTTCCTGGAGTCGGTAAAGCTCGGGCGACATTAATCATGGAACGGCGCAATATCTCGCCTACCCGTAGAATTGGTGGACTAGGTCATCTGCAATTAAAGGCTTTGGGAAAGGAGTTGGCGGTGGCGAAGATAGATACGATCCGCGGAAAATTGATAGTCATCTCCGGGCCAGGCGGGGTGGGCAAGAGCACGATCACCGCGCAGTTGCGCAATGACCCCAGGTTTTGGATAAGCGTTTCTGCAACAACTCGTGAACCGCGTCTTGGCGAACGAGATGGCAGCGATTACCTATTTCTTTCAACAGAACGTTTTCAAGAGATGATTGAAGTTGGGGATTTTCTGGAGTGGGCCGAATTCGCCGGAAACCGGTATGGGACCCCACGCGCTCCGGTCGAGGAGTGGCGCACTTTGGGTAAGCATGTAATCCTCGAAATAGAGATAGATGGGGCGAGGCAGGTTCGGGCCCGCGAAGCGGGGGCTTCCCTCATCTTCATCGCACCCCCTTCCTGGGAGGAGCTCGTTCGTCGCCTCACCAGCCGAGGCACGGATTCCCCCGAAAGACGTGCCGCCCGCTTGGCTCTGGCCGAGGAAGAGATGGCTGCAGCTGGTGAGTTCGATGCCGTGCTCGTAAATGAGAACGTCGAAGGTTTGATCGCGCAACTGGTATCCTTGGCGACTGCGTAACTGACGAATAGAGGGACACACATGTCTGCTGAACTTACTGATGGAATCACTCATCCTTCGATCGATGAACTTCTCGATGCTGCTGGATCCAAGTACAGCCTGGTTCTCTATGCCGCCAAGCGCGCGCGCCAGATTAACGCGTATTACTCCCAGCTCGGAGAAGGTCTACTCGAATATGTGGGGCCACTTGTCGAGACCTATGTTCATGAGAAGCCACTTTCTATTGCTCTCCGCGAGATCAATCAGGGCCTCCTCACAATTGAGAATTTGGAACCCGTCGCTGAGACAACTAGCTCAGAAGTATCTGCTTAATAAAGTAGAAGATGTATCCGCGCGGACGTGAAATTGTCCTCGGTATTTCCGGAGGAATTTCTGCATATAAGTCCTGCGATCTTCTGCGCCGGTTTCAAGATTTAGGCTTCCTGATCACGGTCGTCCCAACCCGTGCAAGTCTTAATTTCGTGGGCTTGTCGACATGGGAGGCGCTCTCTGGACGTCCGGTCCCGACTGATCTATGGAACAACGTCCACCAGGTTCCACACATCGCCCTGGCAAAGCAAGCTGATGCCATCGTTATTGCGCCTGCGACTGCAGATATCATGGCAAAGGTTGCCGCTGGAATTGCCGATGACCTCTTAACGAACATTATTTTGGCTAGTGCCGTCCCAGTCATCTTTGTTCCGGCGATGCATACCGAGATGTGGCTCGCTGCGGCGACGCAGGCAAACGTTCATCTCCTGCGCAGCCGTGGACATCAAGTAATTGAGCCCGACTCCGGAAAGCTTACTAGCGGTGATGTTGGCGTCGGCAGATACCCAGAGAGTTCAAAGATAATCGATTGCCTTACGGCTACTCTCCAAAGTCGCGCTGATCTCCAGGGTCGCTCAATATTGATTAGTACGGGTGGAACTCGAGAGGCAATAGATCCAGTTCGTTTCATCGGGAACAATTCCTCTGGCCGACAGGGTTATGCATTGGCGTATGCAGCGATTACCCGTGGCGCTAAGGTGACGCTTGTTGCAGCCAACTCGACACTCAAGGATATAGAGGGAGTCGAGACTGTCCACGTCACAACTGCTTTAGAGATGCAAGCAGCACTCGAAGCACACTTTGACAAGGCCGACGTCGTAATCATGGCAGCTGCAGTTGCGGACGTTCGTCCCAGTGCATTCAATACAAGAAAGATTTCTAAGGACGATTTATCGGAGATCCCAGTAATCAAAAATCCGGACATTACCAAGGAACTTTCGCAGCGAAAGAGCGCACAGATTATGATCGGCTTCGCGGCCCAGACCGCCGATTCAAGAGCCGAAGGTTTAGCGCTTGCATCCGCGAAGATGAAGGATAAGGGGCTAGCTATCGTTTATTTCAATGATGTCTCTGGCGGCGCGATCTTCGGCTCGGATAAGACTGCAGGAGTCATCTTGACCGCTGCCGGCGATACCTACGAATTTGATTCAGGCCCAAAGCTGACACTTGCCAACACAATTCTAGATTTAGCCCGCGATAAGTTAGGTTATCCCAATGACTAAGCGACTGTTTACCTCCGAGTCTGTCACTGAAGGCCATCCCGACAAGATGGCTGACCAAATCTCTGACGCAATTCTCGACTCTCTTTTGAGCCAAGATGCCAGGAGCCGGGTTGCCGTTGAAACCCTCATCACCACAGGGCAGGTGCACGTTGCCGGTGAAGTGACGACTAAAGGATACGCAGATGTAATGGGCATCGTTCGAGACACCGTTCTTGAGATCGGCTATGACTCATCTGATAAAGGCTTTGATGGAAATTCATGTGGCGTCTCCATATCACTCGGCCAACAATCACCGGATATTGCTCAAGGCGTTAATTCCGCAATGGAAAATCGGATTTCTTCATCGATCGACCCGCTCGATGCGCAGGGCGCTGGCGATCAGGGCTTGATGTTCGGCTACGCCTGCACAGACACCCCAGAACTCATGCCAATTCCCATCTCCTTGGCTCATCAATTAGCACAGAAGCTTTCATCGGTTCGTAAATCAGGGGAGTTGGATTATCTACGCCCAGATGGAAAGACTCAGGTCACTATTGAATACGACGGAGACCGTCCGGTAGCACTCAACACTATCGTCATCTCCTCGCAACATGCAGAACACGTGGATATCGAAAAAGTTTTAGCCCCAGATGTTGAGCGATTAGTAATCCGTCCGGTATTAGCTGGACTCTCGCTCGATCACTCCAATGTGCGTATTTTGATCAACCCTACGGGGCGTTTTGTAACTGGTGGACCGATGGGCGACGCCGGATTAACTGGTCGAAAGATCATCGTTGATACCTATGGTGGAATGGCCCGCCACGGCGGGGGAGCCTTCTCGGGTAAAGATCCTTCGAAAGTCGATCGATCCGCGGCATACGCAATGCGGTGGGTAGCTAAAAATGTTGTTGCTGCTGGTCTTGCTTCGCGCTGCGAAGTTCAGGTCGCCTACGCCATTGGGAAAGCGCAGCCCGTTGGACTCTTTGTGGAGTGCTTCGGCACTGAAAAGATACCGGTACTCCAAATTGAATCTGCCATCGAAGCAGTATTCGATCTTCGCCCTGCCGCCCTCATTAGAGATTTAGATTTGCTACGCCCTATCTATCAAAAGACTGCGAGCTACGGACATTTCGGACGTGAACTTCCCGCCTTTACATGGGAGAAGAGTGATCGAAGTGCTCTCTTGCAAAAGGCCGTCAAAGGTTAATTCACTGTGGCTGAGGTAAAGCCACTCAAACTGCGCCGAGAGAAGGCGCAGAGTTTTCGTCCACGTGCTGCATCAAACCCCATTGCTCGTGTTCTCGTTGACCACCAGATTGTTCATCTCGAACAAGTTTA
>CAIKID010000105.1 GCA_903827345.1 uncultured Actinomycetes bacterium
GTCGCGAGCAGACCGACGCAGGTAAGGTATTAGGAGTCACGGATATTCACTTCTTGGACTACCGCGATGGATGGTTGGTTCCGACTATCGAACTTCGAAAAGATATTGTGCGAGTGATTCGCAAGGTTCGACCACAGAGAATGTTGATTCAGAGCCCAGAGCGCAATTGGAATCGTTTGGGAGCGAGCCACCCCGATCACCTCGCAGCCGGGGAGGCGGCAATTCAAGCAATCTATCCCGACTCCGGAAATCCCTTTGCCTTTGAAGATTTGCTGCATGACGAGCACTTAGAGCCTTGGAGCATCAAAGAGGCTTGGGTCATGATGTCTGAGGGCAATGACCACCATGTAGATATCACCGATACCTTTGATATCAAGATGAAAGCGCTAGCCGCGCATGCCAGTCAAACCTCGCATGTCGAAGGTTTCGATGAGCGCATCCGCGAGTGGGGCACCCGCAACGGAGCAGCGGTCGGGCTAACAGATGGTCGTATGGCCGAGACTTTTAAGATTGTGACGCTCGGTTAACTTTCTTTACTTAACGAGCACTGTCTCAAGAGCGATTGTCTGCCTTGGCGTGCCATCAGTTCCACCGCCCACGACTCCTGCAGCGGCAACTCTCTTAACGATATCAAGGCCCTTGGTGACTACACCCCAGATTGAATAACTAGGTGGCAAGGTGGTGTCTTTGTAGACAATGAAGAATTGACTGCCATTTGTATTTGGACCGGAGTTAGCCATTGCGATAGTCCCAGCTGGATAATCGTTTGCGGGCACGGTCGGCAAGTTTTCATCCGGATAACTAAATGGGGGGCCACCCGAACCGCTCGCAGTGGGATCTCCGCATTGCAACACAAATATTTGGGAGGTTGTTAGGCGGTGGCAAAGGGAGTGATCGAAGAAACCAATTTTGGCAAGAGATGACATTGCAATAACGGTAAGTGGGGCTTTCTTTCCAAATGCTTTAAATACGATTTGGCCACAGTTAGTATTGAGTGAAAAGGTGCGATCAACTTGAACAGATTTAGCATCCGGTAAACCGGCTTTAATCGGAGTATGACCAATGGCTGTCGTCTTGCTACAGACACTCCCCTGAGCCGCGCTATTGGAAGTAGTTCCACGAGCAAAACTTGATTCTGATAATCCGACAGCGCTCACTGAAACTGCGAGGACTGCAACACTCGTTGTTGCAACTAATCTCTTAATGAGATTCACTTTTTACTCCCACTCAATAGTTCCAGGTGGCTTACTCGTGATATCGAGTGTCACTCTGTTTACTTCTCGCACTTCATTGGTAATTCTTGTCGAAATCTTTTCTAGTACGTCGTACGGCAATCGACTCCAGTCTGCTGTCATTGCATCTTCACTCGAAACCGGGCGAAGAACAATGGGATGGCCATATGTTCGACCATCTCCCTGCACACCTACACTTCGTACATCTGCAAGTAATACAACTGGACATTGCCAGATCTCTCGATCTAGACCCGCTAATTTTAACTCCTCGCGAGCGATGAAATCGGCTTTCCGCAAAAGACTAAGACGATTCTCAGTAACTTCACCGATAATTCGAATCGCTAAGCCTGGACCTGGGAA
>CAIKID010000106.1 GCA_903827345.1 uncultured Actinomycetes bacterium
ATGAAGCTCCTGCTCCAAATGCACCGGTACCAACTGCCGTAGCCGCTGCACCTGCCGCGCCGATCTGCAAGAATTTTCTGCGACCAATTCCTGCCTCCTGGCCCTTGGAATCCACAATCTCTGTAGAGTCTTGGTTCTTCATTTTCTCCCCTTACGTTGTAATGGTTGATTTCACCTGTCCCGAAGACCACCGACACTAGGAAAGGTATGTAGGCGTTCTAGTTACGTAAAAATAACCGCCAAAAAGTGCTATGTCAAGCGTTTGACTGATCGTTTTAGATAATTTAAATGGTTGACGCGCCCGCTCGATCGCGCGGAAAGAGGTAAATCATGAGGTACCTAGCGTTTGGCTTCCGTGGGAATTTCCTCTAGCGCACCAAAATTGTCGGTTACTTCCTGCTCTCTTATCCACTCGAGGTCGACAATCTTTCCCAAACCCACCGAAGGAGCCAGAGGAAGCATCCGGCCCTCTTTGATGACGGGCTGCTCCAAGCGGTCATCCATCGGGTGCACACCGGTCCCTGGAATGCCCCATTCGATGGGAACATCTTTATGGCCCAGGATGGGTAAAAGGCGAGAGTGCAGATGGGGGAACATGTGAGGAGAGACCTGAACGTTAGCCCCCCTTGCTCTCTCAAGCACGCGTGTAAGGCCCGAAATTCCGCCGTTGGTTGTCGCATCAACTCGCAAGACAGAAACTGCTTCGGCAGTCAACAGCGCCTCCGGGTGATACGAGCCACCCTGTTCATCCCCCATGGCAACTGGAGTCTTAGATCCGCGGCGAACCCGTGCAACCATCTCTGCATCACCTGGCGGAACGACATCTTCAATCCACCCAAGATTGAGATCGCGAATCTTTGATTCAAATTCGAGAACAGCTTCGCTGGAGCGCAGCACCATATTGATATCGAATCCGAGCCACCCGTCAGGGGTAGCTTTACGTGCAGCTCGCAGGCGAGCTTCCGATAACTCTAAATTTGGAGAAATTGGAACTTTAAAACGCCGCCAACCAAGTTCATGTAACTCTGCCACCTGGGTAGCGAGCGCCTCGGCCGACATTGTTGGTGGATAACCCACAATCGCGGTTGCCGGAAGCGAGGATGTTTCTCCGCCCAGTAATTCAGCAAAACTCTTTCCACTGCTCCGCGCGAACGCATCCCAGCAAGCGATATCCACTAGGGAAAGGGCGCGCATACCGATGCCGGCTGCATGTACTGCGTGATTCGTCCACAGGGCCTCATAGAACATTGCCTTTGGATCTATTAGTTCTTTACCTACGTAACACGGTGCAATTGATCTTTCGACAATTGCTGCTACCGGTCCATCCCTGGTCAAGCCGTAAGCAAAGCCAGAACTACCATCTGAAAGATCTACCCGCACTAGCGCAAACTCCCGATGGTCCATTATCCAGTTCCCGTAAATTATCGGAACAGGCAAAATGTGATTTATCGTGACAACCCGGATCTTCTCGATCTTCATTTCAATAACCTTTCAATCGGTTGAATCAAGCGATGAGATATCCGTCGTCACACATCAGGGTGTGGCCGTTTACCAGGGTCGAAGCTTCGCTGGCAAGAAATATCGCAGCACCAATCAACTCTCGCGATAGGCCTAAACGTTCACGGAGCATCCGAGATTTGATGAAATCGGCGGTGATGGAAGTCGACGCTGCGGCCTTGTTGGTCAAGGGAGAATCCATCAAGGTGGGTCCAATCGCATTCACGCGAATTCCGCGATTTCCCCATTCCAGGGCAAACGACTTGGTCAGTTGTACTACGCCGCCTTTAGATGCCAGATAGGCGCTGGCCCAAGGGTAGGCACGAAATCCTCCAATAGAGGCGATGTTAATTATGTTGCCCTTGCCTTGGATTAACATAATATTTCCAAATACTTGTCCCGCTAAATAGGTTCCCTTGAGATTGAGATCCAGAATGAAATCCAACTTCTCTTCTGGAAAATCTTCTGCCGGGGATCTAAAAGCAGATCCCGCGCTATTTACCAAGATATCCACTCGTCCAAATTTCGCAAGGATGCTGCCTGCGCAAGTTTCTAGGGATGTTTTTGATGTTACATCGGCGTGGAAGCTAGCGGCCACCCCACCTTGCTCAATAATCTTCTGTTCGGTTTGCGCCATCCCTGCATCGTTAATGTCTAACAGGGCTACCTTTACGCCGACTTGAGCGTAACCGATGGCGATAGCAGCGCCGAGCCCACTTCCGGCACCCGTTACAACCGCGATTTGTCCAGAAAGATTAAATAAGTCCGCAACATATCCTGCGGGTACTACGTCCTCTTCACTCATGACTTTTCTCCCTTAGAACGAATAGAATCTTAGGAACTTACATGTTTGAAAATCTGGTCAAGCTCTGGTGCGGGGCTAGCCAAAACCGTTTTGACCGCCGTCGCGACTCGAACTGCGACCTCTGCCTGCATCGCTACATATTCTGCCTCGGTAAATATTCCGCTCTTAATTAACTTTGCCGCTGTGATCTCCAATGGATCTCTCTGTTTCCAAAGATCAAGTTCACCGGGAAGGCGGTAAGTTGCCGGATCAGAGCGCGAGTGGCCGCTATAGCGATACGTCTTCATCTCCAACAATGTTGGACCTTCACCATTTCGAGCAAATGCAACTGCAGATTTAATGGCGGTTATCACAGCGTCGAGATCTTGACCATCTACGATCTCTTTTCGCATTGCATATGAATCTGCCCTATCTGCGAGATTTTCTATGGGAGTACTGAGGTTAATTCTGGTGTATTCACCATATAAATTATTTTCAACGATAAACACAATTGGAAGTTTAAAGATGCTCGCCATATTCAGCGTCTCATGGAAAGCTCCAATATTTGTGGCCCCATCTCCGCAGATCGATACCGCAATATCCTTGCTCCCCTTGAGTTTTGCCGCCAGAGCAACTCCGGCAGCCACTGGCAACCCAGCTCCAACAATGGCAAAAGTTGGCATTAATCCCACTGATGCATCCATCAGATGCATTGAGCCGCCGACCCCGCCTGCACAACCAATCTGACGACCACAGATTTCACCTAATACGCCTTCTGGGCTTACTCCCAGGGCCAGCGCTGTGGCATGACCACGATAGGTGCAAGTCACCACATCTTTAGGTGTGATCACCGAAGCGAGTCCGACTGAAATCGCCTCCTGCCCGATTGCCAAGTGTGTGCTACCGCGGACATGTCCATCTTCGTACAACTTCTGAATGTTCTCCTCCACATAGCGAATTTCGAGCATGCGATCTAGTTGATTGATGGAACTTTCAAGAACTTTACGACGTTCTAAAGAGGTCTTCATTTTCTTGCCCCTTCCCACCAAGGCGCTGGGCATTTCCCAGTTGAAATTAATTCTTGAATCTGCGAACCGATGTAATCAACGCTCGGCAGGTAACGCTCTTCTAGATTTTGCGCGTATGGAATTGGAGCATCAGGTGAGGTTATCCGCAAGGGAGGGGTAGTCATTTGGCCCCACAAATGAGATACGACTTTTGTGCATACCTCTGAACCCCAGCCACCCGAGAGAGAACCTTCTTCAATCACTACCAATCTTCCCGTCTTTTTAACCGACTTAACAACGGTCTCAAAATCCCAAGGCACAAGCGTCTGTAAATCAATAATTTCTGCAGACCATGAACTCTGTGCAGCTGCAGCTGCTAAAGATGTCAAAACAGAACGACCAATGGAGACGATCGTGACATCACTGCCTTCTTTGAGAACCGCAGCCTTCCCGATTGGAATAATTCCTGCCTCGCCAGTAACGACATCGCCGCGCTCTCCGTAGAGCGCCTTGTGCTCCAAAACCACCACTGGGTCATTGGTTCTAATTGCACTTCGAAGCAATCCATACATTGATTGAGGACTAGAAGGAACTACGACCGAAATACCAGAATTCCCGCGGAACCATTGATCGAGCAGTTGCGAATGCTGACACCCAAAACCTAACCCCGCTCCTGCAGAAGCTCGAATCGTGAGCGGTACTGGGTATGCACCCCGCGAGAGATATCGGAAGAAGGCAGCTTGTGTGGTGAGCTGATCCAATGCAACTCCAATAAATTCGATAAACATCATCTCTACTACCGGGCGCATTCCCATTGCCGCTGCGCCAACGCCAGCACCTAGAAATGCCATCTCGGAAATCGGGGTGTCAATCACTCGAGGTGGCCCGAATTTCACAAATAGACCCTCGGTAGCTTTAAAAGGCCCACCGCCTAGTCCAATATCTTCGCCCATCAAGAAAACTGACGAATCAAATTCCATCTCATCAGAGAGCGCGGCTATAACTGCCTGTCTGGTTCTCATCACGGTCATGTATTGCCTCGATCTTTCTGCGGGTCATTGGGATGATCTGATAGCGGCCAAATTTCGACCTTAAGCCAAGGAAAGAAGGGCAAGCTGGCAATGGCTTCATGCAGAGAATTGGCATCCGGTGCTTGCCAAATTCCCACGTTAGCCCGCTGTCCCGTGCGGCGCCAAAGTTTTTTAAGGATTCCTTGCCTTGCCAACTCGACAGCTCGTGCCTGCTCTTTAGCTGTCAACTCAGCTAATAATTTTGCATCCCCCGTTACATCGAAGGTATTGACTATGTGAACCATAAATTCCATTTAGGAATTGCCTTTATAGTCGCCAAAACTTTGAGCGCTTTGGATCAGTTCGACTCGGTAACCATCCGGATCAATCATGTAAACAGCCCTGCCGCCCTTATTAGGTCCGATCGTTGGAGTGACGGGCTGCGAAACACTTGCGACTCCTTTTGCCGTCAGCTCAAGATAAAGTTCATCTGCGTTATCTACAAAAAAGGCAATGTGGGCAATTCCTGGGTTTGCGTTACCGTGGTCAATCTCTATAAGGTCCACATTTCCGTATTCCAGTAACTCTAGATAAACATCAGCACCGGGCATCTTTAAGACAGACGCATTCAAATCCACAGTCGGATAACCCGTTAAAGTTTGGATATAGGGGGCTTGTGGATTCCACGTGAAAACTTCTTCAAAGCCAAGAGTCTGAACATAGAAATTCCGCGACCGCTCTAGAGAGCAGATCGGAAGAGC
>CAIKID010000107.1 GCA_903827345.1 uncultured Actinomycetes bacterium
ACTTGAACCAAGTGTTATGGCTGCCATCGATATTGTTCTCGGTAGCCTTCCTGAGCGCGATCCTGCAAAGAACGAAAGCCCAAACCCGAGGGCTTAGGCTTTCGATAGGACGAACAAGTAAAACTAGATTAAATCGCCGCGCTTCACTTGAGGTGCTGGTGCGCGCATGCGGCGCATTTGTGTTGATCGCAACCATCCATACATTCCTAATCCCTTAGTTGATTCACCAGGGAATTTGGCAGTCACAGCTTTGCGAATTCGTCGGGTCATAAAGAATCCAGAGAGAACCGTGTATAACATTGCTGCATACATGAAGAGAATCGCAATAAGCGAGACGAACTTATTGTGGACGACGCTGAGTACAAGTACTGTCGCTACGGCGGGGAGGAAGTACTCGCCAACGTTGCGTCGGGAGTCGATGTAGTTTCGTACATATCGACGCACCGCTCCCTTATCGCGTGCAGGAAGGGCGTTCTCTTCGCCACGCATGTATGCCGCACGAGCGGCAAGACGCTTTGACTTCATTTCGTCGCGATCGCGAGCCTTTGTCGCCTTCGTCGCTGGTGAAGTGATTGCATTTATCTTATTGAGCGCTTCTGCATCTTTGCGCTTTGGTGTCGGAGTGTCTTTAGCCATGTGGTTAAGGTAGAGCCAGCATTCGCTCTAGCGCAACTCGTGCAAAGTGGGCGGTTTTCTCCTCAACGGAGATCTGGTTGAGAACCCGCCCGGAGGCAAGGTTTTCCATGGCCCAGACGAGGTGGGGGAGGTCAATTCGATTCATGGTTGAGCAGTAGCAGACCGTTTTATCGAGAAAGACGACCTCTTTGTCGGGGTTTGTCCGTGCCAGCCTTTGCACCAGATTGAGCTCGGTGCCGATCGCCCACTTTGAACCTGCTGGTGAGGAGTTGACCGTCTTAATAATCATTTCGGTGCTACCAACGACATCGGCCGCCATGACCACATCGTTCTGGCATTCTGGGTGGACGAGTACCTGGACCCCAGAGAGGCGGGTGCGGACCTCATCGATGTTCTGGCGAGTGAATCTTCCATGCACGGAGCAATGTCCACGCCAGAGGATTACCTTGGCGTCGTAAAGCTCTTGGTCGGTTAAACCGCCCTGCGGTTTCCACGGATTCCAAATAACGCAATCTTGCGCAGTAAGCCCCAAGTGAAGTATCGCGGTGTTGCGACCGAGATGTTGATCGGGGAGAAAGAAAATCTTCTCACCTCGCTCGAAGGCCCACTTCATCGCTCGCTGCGCGTTTGAGGATGTGCAGACTGCACCACCATTTACACCAGTGAAACTCTTGATCGCAGCTGTGGAATTCATATATGTGATTGGAATTGTTCGGGAGGAGATTCCCAATTTCTGGAAGTGTGCCCATGCCGCCTCAACTTGCTCTGCGCCAGCCATATCCGCCATCGAGCATCCAGCCGCCAGGTCGGGGAGTATTACCCTCTGTTCCGGAGATGTGAGGATGTCCGCTGATTCGGCCATGAAATGCACGCCACAAAAAATAATGAACTCTGCCGCGGGATTGCTGGCAGCGGATTGTGCCAACTTGAAAGAGTCCCCGGTGATATCGGCGAAATCGATGACCTCGTCACGTTGGTAGTGGTGACCCAAGATCATTGCGCGCTCACCAAGAGCGGCCCGAGCTTTATGTGCCCGATCTACAAGCGCTGGTTCGCTTGCGGCGGGGAGCACTCCCTCACAGGAGACCCCACGTTCGCTCAGAGGGTCGCTATTGCGTCCCAGTACCAGCAAGTCTGCCAAGGTTCCAAAGGCCATAGCTTGATTTTAGAGGTATTATTTCCGACATGAGTACTGAAACCGCCCAAGAGGTCACCATTCAAACAGCAACCGGCATCGCCCTTACAGATGTGGCAGCGGTTAAAGTAGCCGCGCTCCTCGCTCAAGAGGGTCGCGATGATCTAAGTCTGCGCGTTGCCGTTCAACCTGGTGGTTGCTCTGGCCTGCGTTACCAGCTCTACTTTGATGATCGTGCACTCGACGGCGATACCGTCTCCGCTTTCGGAGCAGTCAAAGTAGTCACCGACAAGATGAGCACTCCTTATCTCATGGGGGCATCGATCGATTTCGTGGACACAATTGAGAAGCAAGGCTTCACGATTGATAATCCCAATGCTGGCGGTTCATGCGCCTGCGGCGATTCCTTTAACTAACTCGTAAAGGCCACCATGAAAGTTGCCGTCGCCGGCTCGGTTGGTCGCGACCACTTAATGACTTTCCCGGGGAAGTTCACCGACTCTCTCGTCGAAGGCTCTCTCGCTAAAGTTTCGCTCTCTTTCCTCGTCGATAATCTCGATATCCATCGGGGCGGTTGTGCTGCAAATATCGCCTTTGGAATGGGTGCCCTTGGCTTGAACCCATTGTTGGTAGCAGCGGTAGGCAAGGATTGGGCAGATTACAACGATTGGCTTATTCGCCACGGGGTTAATACCGATCACGTTCGTATATCGAAAGATCTTTACACCGCCACATTTATCGTGACAACCGATGAAGAGCTCAATCAAATTGCATCCTTCTTTCCCGGTGCGATGTCAGAGGCACGAGAGTTAGATATTGAAGCGATCGCGCTTCATGAAGGCGGGATCGACCTCTTTCTTATCGGTCCAGATGATCCAGAGGCGATGCTTCGCCATTCACATAGCGCCAGACGTTTAGGAATTCCTATGGCGGCCGATCCATCGCAACAGTTGGCGCGCATGGATGGTGAAGAGGTGAAGCAGTTAGTCACTGGAGCGAAGTATCTGTTCCTCAACGAATACGAGTTGGCTCTCATGCTGCAAAAGACGGGTTGGTCTGACGCCGAACTTTTCAATCAAGTTGAAATTCGCGTAGTAACTCTCGGCGCTAAGGGAGCTCGCATTGAAGAGCATGGCAAGGAGACGCTGACTGTTGGCGCCCCAACGGAAAAGGCGAAGATTGATCCCACGGGGGTCGGCGACTCTTTCAGATCAGGATTTTTGGCTGGACTTTCGTGGGAGCTTAACCATGAACGCTGCGCCCAACTCGGTTCGATGGTTGCGACTTTCTGCTTAGAGACAAAGGGCACCCAGGAGTACCTCTTTGATCGTGAGCAATTTATGGAGAGATTTCGCGAAGCGTATGGGGATGAAGCAGCAGATGAAGTTGTCGCCCACATCAATCCCCGTATGGGTTTATAGCCGCTTCACCAGATAACTGTTGGATCCCATTATCGAGTAATTATTTTTCGTCATGCGCGACCATGCGATTAAATCGGGGAGGGTCGCTGGATCATCACTCAGCAGAACCACCTCTTCGTTGCTTTTAAGCGCATCTGCCAGCTTGATGATGGGAAGCGGGCAGCGCATGCCGAGGCAGTTGAGCTCCATCTACTGTCTGAAATCTTCTACGATAATTTTAAGTCTGCGGAGAAAATCGTCGACACTTTCTACCGTTGTCTGATTGTGAAGAGTCAAACGTACATTGCCATGGGTAAGTAACCCCATCGCTGCAAGCACATGGCTAGGTTCCATATTGGCAGAGCTGCAAGCAGAACCAGAATCAACGTTTATGCCATGACGGTCTAATTCGCTAACCAAACGTTCGGCATCTATGTACAACAATGAGAATGAGAGCAAATACGGCACTGTGGTCTCAGGGCTCCCTGCGATATCCACATCATCGATTTCAGAGCGCAAGAAGTTCCGGATGCGGTTGTTAATGAAGAAGAGAGAGTCACGCTTTTCTGAATAGTCGCGGGTGTGCGCTTCCAAGGCCATCGCACTTGCCATGACAAGTGGAACTGAGAGATCGTTGCTTGAAATTCTTTGATCGATATGGGGGAGTGGACTGCTCCAGGTCGCTCTGTCAGCCACTGCAAAGACGCCAAGGCCAGCCGGCCCCTCCCAACTACGAGAATTCCAGAGCGCAGCACTCCAGTTTTCAGGAAGGCCGATTTCGGCACCGGATGCAGTCGCATCTACAAAGATACGTCCTGCAAACTCTCGCGGTTGTTCGGCAATGATTCCGGTCTCTCCATTAACCACTTGCCAAGATAGAAGATCGGCCGAACGCCCCTGGGGATAGCTGATTGAACCATCCAGCCCCACTGGCAGTTTCTTCCCACCTCTTTGATTCGCTATAGCGAAAATCTCCGACCGATCAACAGCCGAGTAGAAGAGTTCCGAGATGTCGGCAAGGAGCCCAGATATTCCGAGATGGAAGCCCAGCGCAGGATCAGAGAGAAATTCCACCTGATCTCTTCGGATCCCTAAATGCGCCGAGAAGATCTCCTTCGCCTCGTTGAGCAGGATGGCGGCCTGACGGGATTCCCCGTGAATCTTGGAAGGGTCGGCCCAGCCGCGATCGAAGGCATCCTCTAGAAAGGCCCTGGCGGCAGGGTGGAGGGGAGCCTCGCGCTGGAAATGGCTTGTGATTGAACCCACCCTGAGAACGGTACCCGCCGTGGACACGCTTAGCGAGCGAGATGGTTATCCTTCTCCCTATGCGTCGTACCCGCCGAATAATCGGACTTTTAGCCATTTCGACGAGCACACTGCTGCTCACCTCATGTTCTAATCAGAATATCTCCGGACTTGGTTTCCCCAAGGGGGTGTCGAGCGTCAACGATACGACGGGCTCGCTTTGGTATTGGGCATGGATCGCCGCCGCTGTTGTCGGGGTACTGACTTTTATCTTGTTGATGTGGCCGGTCTTCTTTCACCGTAAAAAGAGCGAAGAGTTTCCGAAGCAGACGCGCTACAACATCCCGGTTGAAGTTGCATACACCTTGATCCCATTCATCATTGTGGCAGTTTTATTCGGGTACACCGCCCGCGACGAATCCCGAATCATGAAGGTCGATACACCGGCTACAGCCCCACATAACATTCACGTCAACGCCATGCAATGGTCTTGGCAGTTCACGTATAACGATGCACCGAGCGCCCCAACTATTACTGGAACCCCGTCGCAACGTCCCGAGCTCGTTCTTCCGCTCGGCGAAAAGGTTCTCTTCACGATAACTTCCAGCGATGTCGATCATGGCTTCTGGATCCCTGCTTATATGATTCAAATTCAAGCTTTACCTCACGTGGTCAACCATCTGGAATTCGCTGCTGAAAAGCTGGGAACATTCCCAGGGCGATGCAACATCCTTTGCGGTCGCGACCACTCTCAGATGCTCTTTACAGTCAAAGTTGTTACCCCTGATCAGTACACCGCTTACATAAACTCTCTTAAGGTGGCATAACGATGACAACTTTTGTGGAACCAACTACACAATCCTCCGCTTACGGAGCTGTCGAACCTAAAGCAAAATCCAAGGGCCGCCTCTTCGTAAAGTGGATTACCTCAACTGATCACAAGACGATCGGTTACATGTACCTCATCACGGCATTCGCCTGGTTCATTATTGCTGGAATTTTGGCGCTCATACTTCGCGCTGAGTTGGCTCGGCCAGGACTGCAATTTTTGAGCACAGAGCAGTACAACCAGATTTTCACTATGCACGGCACCGTAATGTTGCTGATGTTCGCAACTCCTCTCTTCGTGGGCTTTGCCAACGTCATCATGCCTCTGCAAATTGGCGCTGCGGATGTAGCTTTTCCACGCTTGAACATGCTCTCGTACTGGCTCTACCTCTTTGGCGGCCTTATGGCTTTCGGCGGATTCTTAAGTCCCGGGGGAGCGGCATCATTCGGTTGGACCGCTTATGCACCACTCGCAAATAGTCAGTATTCGCCAGGTATCGGTGGAGATCTTTGGGTGATTGGTTTGGCCATCACTGGTCTTGGAACAATTATGGGTGGCGTTAACTTTATTACGACCATCTTTACGATGCGCGCACCAGGTATGACGATGTTCCGTATGTCGATCTTCTCCTGGAACGTACTGCTTACCTCAATCTTGGTACTGCTCGCCTTCCCACCTCTCGCAGCAGCTTTCCTTGGTTTGGAGAGTGATCGACTCTTTGGTTCGCATATCTTCGACTCGGCCAATGGTGGAGCGATGCTTTGGCAACACCTATTCTGGTTCTTTGGTCACCCTGAGGTTTATATTCTCGCTCTGCCATTCTTCGGAATCGCTTCAGAGATTCTTCCCGTGTTTAGTCGAAAGCCAATCTTTGGTTACAAGGGATTGATTGCTGCAACGATCGGTATTGCCGCGCTCTCAGTTTCAGTATGGGCGCACCATTTGTACGCGTCAGGTCAAGTACTTCTTCCCTTCTTCTCCTTCATGACATTCTTGATTGGTGTTCCGACCGGCGTTAAATTCTTTAACTGGATTGGAACGATGTGGGGCGGCTCTCTCACCTTTGAAACCCCGATGCTCTTTATCATGGGCTTCCTCGTTACCTTCCTCTTCGGAGGTATAACTGGAATTATTTTGGCGAGCCCTCCGATGGACTTTGCGGTTTCAGCCTCATACTTCGTCGTCGCCCACTTCCATTACGTTCTCTTTGGAACGGTGGTCTTTGCGATGTTTGGCGGTTTCTATTTCTGGTGGCCAAAGATGACAGGGCATATGCTCAATGAGCGCCTGGGAAAGATCCACTTCTGGACGCTTTTCTTTGGTTTCCACCTCACCTTCCTCGTGCAGCACTGGCTAGGAATTAAGGGGATGCCGCGTCGTTACGCCGATTATTTGGCTACAGATGGCTTCACCACGATGAATACGATCTCAACGATCGGTTCGTTCTTGCTTGCACTCTCTATGTTGCCATTTATGGTCAACGTCTGGATCAGTCGTAAGTCTCCTAAGGTCACCGTTGATGATCCTTGGGGATATGGAGCTTCACTGGAGTGGGCAACTTCTTGTCCGCCTCCACGCCACAACTTCACCTCGATCCCACGGATTAGATCTGAGCGTCCCGCTTTTGATCTGCATTATCCGCATATGGCACACACGGATGGCGGTCACTAAATGAAGGCTGGATACAAGCTCTTCGGTTTTCTCGCGGTCTTTTATGCCATCGTTGATGTCATCTATTGGCAGGTAGGTGGGGAACCTCTTGGGGTTACAGCCATTGGCCTGAGTGGTGCTTTAGCGCTCACCATTGGTTTTTATTTCTGGACCAATGATAAGCGGATGGGTCAGTTGCCTTCAGATAATGACGAAGGCGAAATCGCTGATTTAGCTGGCGAACTCGGCTTCTTCTCTCCACATTCATGGTGGCCACTTCCGCTGGCGCTATCTGCCTGTGCAATGGGCTTAGGGCTGGTCATTGGTTGGTGGTTGACCGTTATTGCTCTTGGTTCACTGATTGTTAGCATTATCGGTTTTACAACGGAGTATGAGAAGCCGGACCTTACTTCGCACCACTAAAGATCAACTCTTTATTTCCGCTGCGCTTAACAGCTGTTGCCATAACGCCGAGGTATGCCATAGGTGCAACAGCAACTAAGGCTAGGAAAGTTACAACGATTACATTTGACATCACTGCCTCCTTACGCTGGACCGAGCCATTCGGTCGCTATTTCTGGCGCAAGAATCGTCGACTTACCTGAGGCGAATCTGTCATCCACCTCGGCTATATCTGCGGGTTTACTGAATTAATTCTGAGAGCGCTTGCGGCTCGCGAATTAGTGGTGACCTTCTCCAAGTTCCTTGAGGTCGGTCAGCGTAGGAGAGGGGATCTGCGTGGCGTGAGCGCGGTTCATACGTGCGCGCAACTTACCCTTAACTCCTACGGTAGCCGAAGCAGGTAGAGGGGCTGGTAACGCCTCTGGGCGTTGATGTTGGGTCAGCGTCCACTTCTTAGCGTCAGACAGTGGCTCATGAACTTCGACCATCTCGCCGTTTGGCATCATCACGAGGCGTCCGGTTTCGCGTCCATGAAGCACGAGATCGCGATCGCTGCGCTGCAGCGATAGGCAGACGCGCTTTGTAATAACGAAGGCGATTGGTGGAATTACGAAGAGACCTACTCTGGTGAACCACATAATTCCATTAATGGTGAGATGGAAGTGTGTAGCGATGATGTCATTGCCGCCGTTGATCAAAGTGATCAAGATGAAGACGATCGATGTAACGCCCAGGGCAGTGCGGTTCGGCGAATTGCGGGGACGATCCAGAAGGTGGTGCTCACGCTTATCGCCCGTGAACCACGATTCGATAAATGGATAGAGAGCCATTCCGGTGAAGAGAATTCCAGGCAGGATCAACCCAGGAATCAAAATATTCCACGAGATGGTGTGGCCGAAGGCGTGAGTCTCAAGTGGGGGAGCAGCGCGGACTAGACCGTCGAGCCATCCCATATACCAGTCCGGTTGCGAACCAGCAGAAATCTGACCAGGTGTGTATGGACCTACGAGCCAGATCGGGTTAATCGATGCAACGGCGCCGAGGAATGCAGTGACACCAAAGACAACGAAGAAGAACCCACCGGCCTTTGCCATGTAAACAGGCATCAAGGGATAACCAACGACGTTCTTCTCAGTGCGGCCAGGGCCGGGATATTGCGTGTGTTTCTGGTACCAGACCAGCATCAAGTGGATGGTGATCAGGGCCAAGAAGAGGCCAGGCAAGAGCAATACGTGGACGATAAAGATGCGAGGAATAAATGCAGTTCCCGGGAAAGCTCCGCCAAAGGCGAAGAAGGAGAGATAAGAACCAACGACTGGGATCGCTTGCAAGATAGCTTCTGCAATACGAATGCCTGTACCGGAGAGCAAGTCATCTGGAAGTGAATAACCCAAGAAACCTTCAACGATTCCAAAGGTAAGAAGACCGACTCCGATGAGCCAGTTAAATTCGCGAGGCTTGCGGAAAGCTCCGGTGAAGAAAACGCGGAACAGGTGAGCCACGATGGCAGACATGAAAATAAGAGCCGACCAGTGGTGGATCTGTCTCATCAATAGTCCGCCACGAACATCAAAAGACAGACGCAACGTAGAGTCATAGGCGGCTGACATGTGTAATCCGTTGAGAGGTAGATATGAACCGTTATAGATTACTTCTCGCTGGGAAGGGTCAAACCAGAAGGTGAGAAATGTTCCCGTAAGCAGCAGGATGATGAAAGAGTAAAGGGCGATCTCGCCCAACATGAATGACCAGTGATCTGGGAAGACCTTGGTGAGGTTCTTCTTCAGCCATTTGGCAGCTCCGGTACGTTCATCGACGTAATTGGCGGCCGCTCCTGCAGCTTTTTGAGTCGGCTTCATTATTTGTCACCCATGTTAGTTAGTAGTGAGTTATCCATTAGATGAGTTCCGCTCCCAGAAGCTAGGACCGATTGGAACCGTAAATGGTTGTACGGCGACGAGATATCCATCTGCATCAACAGTGATGGCGAGTTGTGGAAGCGGGCGAGCGGCTGGTCCGAAGATCACCTTTGCTCCACGAGTCACATCGAATGTCGATTGGTGACAAGGGCAGAGCAAGTGATGGGTCTGTTGTTCGTAAAGTGCTACTGCGCAACCCATGTGGGTACAGATCTTAGAGAAGGCGATGATGCCTTGATACGTCCATGAAAGTTTTTGCGGATCCAAGTTGAAATCTTCAGGACGGAGACGAATTAAGAGGACTGCATCTTTGCCGGTGTTCTCAAGAGTTCGTCCCGTACCCGCTGGAAGTTCTGGAAGCACCTGTGCGACAGCTCCAACTTCTAGGTCAGAAGCCTTTATTGGGGTTCCTGCCGGGTCGAGAAGGAGTCTAGTTCCGGCGGTCCAGTCAGTTGTGGTGAAGAATTTCTTTGGTAGTGGTCCGGTATCGCGCAGAAGCACGAGCGGGGATAGACCAACGAGTCCGAGGGAAAGTCCGAGGGAGCGCTTAATCAAACTACGGCGACCCAGACCTGCAGAACCGCCGCGCTCCTTAAAGGCTGCGACGAGTTCATCACGGTCGACTTCTTCGGAACGAAATTCATGACGCTCGGCGATCTCTTCTTGATCGGGCATCAACTTCTTCGCCCACTGGATTGCGCCCAGACCGATAAAGAGAGTTGATGCAGTTAATCCCAGCCCGAGAAGGATCTGTTGCACATTGGTGCTGCCCATGATTGGCAAATAAACATATTTATCGCTCTTGACGTAAATGTAAGCGACGATAGTAAGAATTGTTCCAAGTGCAGATAGCAGGAAGAGGATCGCGACTTGGCGTTCAGCACGCTTGGCTGCGAGGGGATCTGAATCTGCATTGCGGTGAACATGGGCGGGAAGCCCTGGATCTTCGAAGCGTTCGATCTGATTGCTCATATTATTTCTCCTTCATTGCGAGCCATGCCGCTGCGCCGATTAAGAGGCCGAGTCCAAGGACCCAACCAAGTAGACCTTCAGTAACAGGGCCTACACGTCCGAGTGATGCACCACCTTGATTCTGTTCATGATTCGCAGCTTGCAACCATTTAATGATCGATAACTTCTGCTGTGGCGTAATCGTTGCATCAGTAAACTTAGGCATCGACTGTGGTCCGGTAATCATGGCTTCGTAAATATTCTTTGGTGTAACACCCATCAGCGAAGGTGCATATTTACCGTTAGTGAGCGCGCCACCTTGACCTGCAAAGTTGTGGCACATGGCGCAGTTAGTTCTAAATAGCTGGCCGCCGAGCGCGGAATTTCCATCGCGTTCATAGGCGAGAGATTCGTTGGTTACTGAACTTGGTCCAGGTGCTAATGAAGCGACATAAGCCGCTAGAGCAGCGGTTTCCTGCGGGTTATAGAGAGGAGTCTTCTGCATCGCTTGCTGGCTCATATCGGCCATTGGCATGCGTCCTGTGCCCACTTGGAAATCTACTGCAGCAGAACCCACGCCGATAAGTGAGGGTGCGATCGACCCGCCTTCTGCGTGTAATCCATGGCAGGAGGAACAGCCGCGTAGAAAAATAGCTTTTCCTTGCGAGACGAGCGTAGATGTGCCGGTCGTCATCGGAGTCTGCGCACCGGGAAGTGCAGATGCAACTCCAAATGCCGTACCGATAGTAAAGAGAGCAGCCACAACCAAGATTGGTCCAGCGATACGAGTACGGCGGAAGCTAGAGATACGTTTCACAGATAGCTCCTATTTAATCAAGTAGATCGTCGAGAAGAGGGCGATCCAAACAATGTCTACGAAGTGCCAGTAGTACGAAACGACAATCGCCGTCGTTGCTTGGGAATGTCCGAATTTGCGAGCCTTGGCTACGCGAATTAAAACGATGAGAAAAGCAATAAGCCCACCGGTTACGTGCAGACCATGGAAACCAGTTGTTATATAGAAGACCGATCCGTATGCGCGCGACGAGAGAGAAAGTCCATCACGAACGAGATTTGCATACTCGTAAACTTGCCCTGCCACGAAGAAAGCACCCATCAGGAAGGTCAGCGCAAACCATTCGCGCATTCCCCACTTAGAAAACTTGTAGAGAGGACCGCTGCGGCGGCTCTGAAAACGTTCGGCGGCGAAAACGCCGAACTGGCAGGTTACCGACGAGAGCACGAGTACCGTCGTATTAACAGCGGCAAACTTCACGTTGAGCATTCCTGTCGACTCAAGCCAAATCTTTGGCCCCTGTACGGCGCGGGTGGTGAAGTACATCGCAAAGAGTGCTGCGAAGAACATCAATTCCGAGGAGAGCCAAACGATGGTGCCGACGGCGACCAGGTTGGGGCGGTTGTTCTTGGCCGGGGCTTCTAGTGTGGTCACGGGCGCATTATTCCTGATTTCTCCCCTTTTTAAGTAATGGGAGGGTAATTGGGCCGTTAAATCGTGGGTGAGTCATGTCACCCAAAAGATAGGATTTGGCGTATGGAGAAGAGCGGGATTTCTTGGGGAGAGATTGTTGCCCAATTGGCAGATCACGAAGATATTGACGCCCGCCAAGCTAAATGGGCGATGGGCGAAATCTTGGATGATCGGGCGGATAAAGAGACGATCAAATCCTTCCTTTTGGGTGTTCAGGCCAAGGGCGAGACAGCCGCTGAGGTCAAGGCTTTTGTTGAGGTCATGTATGAACATTGCGCCCCCATATCAATCCCTGGAAGGGCTGTAGACCCGGTTGGAACAGGTGGAGATGGGGCAAATACCATCAATATATCCACGACCGCGGCGATCATCGCTCACGCCGCTGGCGCTCGGGTAGTTAAACATGGCGCGCGGGCCGCCTCCTCGAAATCTGGGGCCGCCGACCTCTTAGAAGCGCTGGGGGTCAATATCGACCTCGATGGAGCTCAAGTAGGGTCCTGCGTGGAAGAGCTTGGAATCGGCTTTTGCTTCGCCCCTAAGTTTCATCCAGCTATGCGCTTCGCCGCACCGGCTCGGAAGGAGTTAGGACAGGCCTCCGTCTTTAATATCTTGGGCCCTCTGGCAAATCCTGCTCGACCAAAGGCAGTTGCCATTGGAGTGAGCAAAGCTCGAGTGATGCCGATTATGGCTGATGTTCTGCTTCAACGTGGCGCAGAAGGGTTCCTCTTCAGGGGCGATGATGGAATCGATGAGATCACCTTGAGCACAACCACACAGATTATGCAGATTAATGCTGGCAAGTCGAAGCTAGAGAGCTTTGACCCGCGCGACCTCGGAATTCAATACGCTCCGATCGAATCGCTGGCCGGTGGAGATGCCGAGTTCAATGCTGCGGTTACTTTACGAATTTTCGCCGGAGAGATGAGCCCAGCACGTGATGCAGTTCTGCTCAATGCAGCGGCCGCTCTTGCAGCGTTCAAGGGCGATTTCGGAAAATCTATAACCGAACAATTAGCCGAAGGTTATTTAGAGGCGAGCGCTGCCGTTGATTCCGGGGCAGCCCAAGAGTCTTTGAAGAGTTGGGCGATTTTTACCCAACAATTTAAATCAGCCTAGGTTCGCGTTTAATGCGCTTCTTAGCGAATTTTTCGAGATCTCCGAAGGTTTGAACACCAAAGCCAGAGAGTCGCTCGATGAGGGCATGGAGCACTTCGACGGTAGTTTGCGCATCGTCCAGCGCCCTGTGCGTTGGAGTAACTTGGGTATTGAAGAAGATCGCTAGCGTTCCTAATTTGCAATCGGTAACTTCGTCCCGCGTGAGAACTGACCGTGCCAAGCGGACGGTGTCGATTACCTTGTACTTCGGCCATCGATATTCGAGTTCTCGGCTAGCAGCTTGCAAAAATCCGATATCGAAGGGAGCGTTGTGAGCGACGAGTACGGTCTCGCTCTCGGAGCCGCAGAACTCTAGGAATGTTGGAAAGACCTCATCGATAATCGGGGCCAGGCGGACCATTTCATTGTCGATCCCCGTTAGTTCGGTAATGAATACCGGGATAGGAGCCAGAGGATTTACAAAACTTTTGAATTCTCCGATAACTACTCCACCGCGGACTTTGACTGCGCCAATCTCGGTGATAACGGCTCCAGCATGAGGACTACCGCCCGTGGTTTCGAGATCGACAACAACGAAGGTCGTCTCGTGAAGGGCCTGGGATTCCATAAGAGTTAAAGGCTACGCGCCTTCCCTGACATTGGTGATCGGAGCTCCAGCCACAAGGTGGACGATACCTGAGTACTGCACTTAAATAGGGGCATGGCTACTAGTAACGCCCCCGCAGGATGGTTAGAAGACTACTTCTCGAAAGGGAATGAGCACGCTGATATTGGAATCATCTTCGTGCACGGTTTTACCGGTTCTCCCGCATCGATGCGCCCATGGGCGGCATACTTTGAAGAACGTGGATACACGGTCTCGGTGCCTCGCCTTCCTGGCCATGCGACACAGTGGCAGGATCTCAATAAGGTGAAGTGGCAAGAGTGGCCCGCTCGAGTGCAGAGCGAAGTTGATACCTTGAAGAAGATCTGTAAGAAGGTTTTCGTATTCGGTCTATCCATGGGCGGCGGAACAACTCTCAACATCGCAGAACATAATGAACTTGCAGGGATCTGTTTGGTGAATCCCATGATTCACATACCCGGAAATCTCATCAAGATAGCTTCGCTTATCTCTCTCGTTCAACCCGGTAGAGCGTCAGTTGGTGATGACATTAAAAAGTCAGGTGTCACAGAGTGGGGTTATGACGTACTCCCAACCAAAGGAGTCGTACAACTCAATAAAATGCTGAAGGAAACTCGGGCTAACTTAGGGCTGGTGAAGTGCCCCACCCTGCTCTTCCATAGCGTCGATGACCACGTCTTGACTATCTCTAATTCAAATATCGTCATGTCAGAGATTCAGAGCATCTCAGGGCAGAGAATTGAACTGACTAATAGTTATCACGTTGCGACCATGGATTTTGACGCTCCGTTGATCTTTGCCAACTCATTAGCTCATGTCGCACACTGGAGCTAAATTCGAATAGTTTCCTTATGGGATGTCACCGAATCCAAGAAATCTAGGTGAGGTACGCGCCCGATACCGACCGATTGTGGAACAGCTAAATAACCATCTTCCATAACAAATGGTTCTGTAATGTCTTGGTGGTAAAAGCGACTCGATGCGGATGTATCGCCAGGAAGGGTGAATCCAGGAAGAGCGGCAAGTGCAACATTGGCTGCGCGGCCGATACCAGTCTCCAACATCCCACCACACCAGACCGGTATTCCGCTGTTGAGGCAGAGATTATGGATCTTTACAGCTTCTAGATATCCACCAACGCGACCCGGCTTAATATTTATAACTGTCGTTGCCTTGAGAGCAAGCGCATCTTCAGCAGAGCGCAGCGATGTGATGGATTCATCGAGACAGATGGGTGTGTGTACCTGTTTCGCCAATAGTGCATGACCCAAAATGTCGTGCTCATCGAGCGGTTGCTCAATAAGCAAGAGTTCGAATTGATCAAGTTTAGCTAAAAGCTCTCCATCACCTCTGCTGTATGCCTGATTGGCATCAACTTGCAGCGGGATCTCGGGCCAAGTTCTACGGACTTCTCCAACAGGATCGATATCCCACCCGGGCTCTATCTTCAATTTAATTCTCCGATAACCATCGGCGATATAACCGCTTACCTCCTCGATGAGTAACGGGATACTTGGCGCAATTCCTACTGAAACACCACAAGGGATTTTTGCCTTACTTGCACCAAGAAAATCGGCCAGGCTGCGATTTTCCAGGCGAAGTTGCGCATCGAGAAGTGCTGATTCTAAAGCGGCCTTTGCCATGGGGGAGCCGAGGAAGGGGGCTAAGAGGGGAGCGACGGATTCTGCGCGAATGTCTCCTGCTTGAAAGAGCGTAGGAATTAAGAAGCGGCGCATGAGGTCAAGGGCACCTGCGACATATTCGGGGGAATAGAGCGGTTGAGGTAATGCGACACATTCGGACCACCCGACCGTTCCGTCGTCGGTGGTCAACTTGAGAATCAGCACTTCACGTGCGATCTGCGTTCCGAAGGAGGTTCTAAAGGGTCTTACCAATGGAAGGCTAATCGTGCGAAGTTCCAACTCTGCAATTTTCATGATTACTCCAAAACGTATTCGTTGTGTGCGGAGAAGCCAACTACCTTCTTGCCATGGTCGAAACTATTCAAAAATGCCTCACGCACTTCAAAACGGTAACGCTGGCTTAACTCTGGATCAGAGCGACGAATCTGGACTATGTCGACTGGGAGCGCAATGAGCTCTGCGTCGAATGGTGGTTCAACTATTTCAGAACGAGGTACGGGTTGATCGAAGCCGGTATCCCAGCGCACCATAAGGCGATCTGATTCATCGCCGTAATTGAGATCATCGGCCATATTTCCGTAGAAGTTTGGAAGATATGAATTGATTTCTGCACCAAGCTTCAAGATATTCAATCTGGCATTGCGCCGAACCAGAGGATCGAAGGTCCAGGTAATCGAGGCATATCCATGTTCTTTTGCCCAAGCCCATTGATGCATTTTTACCGCGGTCCCCAATCCAAGATCACGGTGGGATTCGATAAATGCCGTCATATGGGAATGCAAATGAATCTCTGGTTCGATGGCAGGAAAGGCAAATGACGCACCCACGACCTTTGGACCATCGAATACGCCGACGAGGTAGCTACCGCCGTGCACCATTGCTTGCAATAAATTCGAGGTAACCGATGTTTCGTTTGCGGCTGGCCAGATCGAATCGAAGATCATCCGCGCATGAAATTGCTCTTCGAGGGTATGAAGCTCACGAATCTGGATCATTGTGAAATATTAGTTGGCTTTTCGCATAACAGGGTACCTTTGCGGAGTGAACGCGGGCCTGCAATTATTGCGAATCGTCCCGGCCTTCGCCCTTACGGCGCTCTTGCTCGCAATAGTTCCTGGTCAAGGCGTTGCGATGGTGCTCCGTCAGAGCCTGGTAGGCGGTAAACGCGCCGCATTCTTCTCAGTCTTTGGAAACTCCTCAGGTCTCATCGCGTGGGGGACTATGTCCTCAGTCGGACTTTCTGCAATCTTTGCCAAATCACACACTGCGTTCAACGTTTTGAAGTATGCGGGAGTCGTCTTCTTGTTGGGGTTAGCTATTCAAACATTAATTCAGTTGAAGAACGAATTCGGAAAGTTTGATGTTGAAAGCGGTGCAAAGACTAAAGCGGGAGCTGCTTATCGGCTGGGGTTATTCACCAACCTTACAAATGTAAAGGCGGCAGTGTTCGCAGTGGCATTTATCCCACAATTTGTTCCGAAACACTTTTCACTGGGTTGGGGTATTTTCATTTTGGCATGCGTGCAGTCGTTGGTCTCATTTTTGTGGTACTCGATCTTGATTTTGGCTGTTGATAAATCTGCGCACTACTTATCGCGACCAAAGGTGAGGCGAATCCTCACTGGGATTTCAGCGGGAGGAATCATTCTCCTGGCGATAGGGCTCTTGCTTTCGCACCCCAGGTAAATTAAAGGGATGACATTAAATAGTTAACGACATCAGCAGATGTCCACGATCCTCCGTGCAGTGCACTGAGATCCGCTGCACCCGATAGATCTGAGCCCAATGTCAGCAATGCGGGTTCGTGATAAGTACCCCATCGCACTTGGCCCAGGCCTATATTTGCCATAAGTGCATTACATAGACATTTCACATTTTCGGCTTCGCCAACTGCGCCGCCTTTAAATTCGAAGGTTTTGATCGGTTCGGCGCTGCATCGGTAACCGATGCCACCATCGGGGCGCAGGAATGGGGAGCGTAAATATCCAAGATCGCATTTGCGGTTGCGAGCTTCGTATACTTCTGAGTCAGTTGCAGTTCCGTTGATCTCGACGACTTTAAATGGAAAACCCGTGGACGAGGTCTTTGGTTCGGTGCGAATCTCAAGTGTTCCTTCATTGAGTTCAATGAGAACCTCGCCGCGCAATTCGTCGGTGAGTCCCGACTCTGTCGAAAGTGCGAAGAGTGAGCCGACCTGTACGCCTGCTGCACCCAAGTCAATCGCTTCCTTGACCTTGGCAGGTGTGCCATAACCACCGGCTAACCAGAAAGGCAGCCCTACAACTTTTACCTTTTCAAAATCAGCGAGATCTTTATCGGTAAAGGTGACTTGCCCATCTTCACCGATATGCTCCTTGCTCCGAGGGGGAGCGTTGTGGCCACCGGCGGTGGGTCCTTCAATCACAAAACCATCGGGGCGGGTTACCTCATCGCGCGCCAGGTAATTCGCGAGGATATGCGAAGAGACTATCGCCAAAAATTTGGGGCGATGCAAAGCGGAGCAGTCGACTCCCTTAATAAGATCGGGATCGAAACTTAAGAGGTGTGGTTTATCTGCACCCTCGACTTTAATCTTGAATTGAACTCGCTCTCCGGTCAAAAGATCTGAAATTAGTTTGGGAATGTCTGCGGGAATTCCTGCTCCCATCAAGATGTAATCAATATCAGCGAGGATTGCCCCATAAATGGAGGCAGGGGTCGCGAGTTGCACTTTTTCGAGAAAATTTATACCGATCAATCCCGTGGTGTGACGTTTAGCGAGAGTTACTTCTACAAAATTAGCTGCAACCAAAACTTTAGAGGCAAATGGAGTGGGGCTTAAACTCAACTTAGGAACATCAAGATAGCTCGTGTCCTCGCGGCGGCCTCCAGGAATGTAAAAACGTCCAAGTATTTCGTTAACACATTCTTGGTCAGGGAATCTTTCTAAGGCCCAACGAATTTCACCATCGAGGTCGCCATCTTGCAATCTGCGTGCAAAGACCGAATCGATTGCAGTTCCAGAAACGACGCCGAGTTGACCCATCTGGGCAACTGCACGTGCCATTTGGATCGAGGATACGCCGATACCCATGCCACCTTGAATGATGACAGGCAGGCTTCCATTGTCGCGGTTATTCACAGCAGAAATCTAACCCTGTAGAAAGGGCTACTGATAAGTACGACTGGGGGCAGCACTCAAGCGGAACTGACAGTAGTTACCGCCCATAAAACACAGATAACGATTCCAGCGGCGGATAGAACCGTCTCCAGTGTTACACGCTCGTGGAGAAATAGTGTCGACCAGCCCAGCGTCATGATTGCTTGCATCTGCTGTACCTGAGAACCATGAGCCACCCCAAGATCCTTCAATCCGCGATACCAAGCAAAGAAACCTAGGTACATTGAAGAGAAGCCAATGCCCAAAAGTCCAATGAAAGCATTTATATGAAAGTGATACAGCTGATGCGTATGGCTGAAAGTGAGAAGGGCTCCGATGGCGCTAAACGGGATCGCGATGATTACCACCCAGGAAATCACCTGCCATCCGGGCATGTGCTTGGTTAAGTTTGCACCTTCGACATAACAAAAAGAGGATCCTAATACCGCAGCAATGGTCAATAAATCGGCGACGCCATTTTCACCCTTTGCACCACCGCGACTTAATGCGAAGAGAACGAGTAGTAGGGTCCCAAGAGAGGATGCAATCCAAAATTGCGTACCCACTTTTCGCTTTGACCTCATGACGGACATGATTGCAGTAACCAAAGGCATCACGGCAGCGATTACTGCAACGTGTGCGGAGGTTGATCGTTGTAGCGCCAGCGCGATAAAAATAGGCCAGCTAAAAGCGGCACCCATAGTTACATAGATCATTGGACGCCAGAGTTTTCGCGGAAGTCGCAAAGCGTCGGCTCGTATCATCAACGGGATTGCAATTATTCCCGCGAGTAAGGGTCGGGCAAATGCGGTAAAAAATGGGTCATAGCCTTGCAAGGCTAATTTTGTGAGGGGCAGTGACCCAGAGAAGAGAAATACTCCAAAGAAGGCGTATCCCAATCCTGACTTCTGAACACGAGTAAGTGTCATGGCTGGAGGCTAGTAGAAGCCCCTGTCTTATGGTGAAGAATTGGCTTACGCTTAACCATGAGTTTTCTGTTCAAAGCTAAACGCGGTGGAGCAGTTCCGTCGGCAACCTTCTTCGCGATCTTCTTTATTCTCTTCTCGATCCTAGGAAGCGTTTACCTGGCTATTGGAATCGGTAATCCAGTTAATAAAGTGAGCAATGCGCTGCTTTCGAGCGCCAGCTTCAAGCACGACGCTGGTACGTACTTCGTCTCCAAAGCACTCGAATCCGCCACGGGTGATGAGCGCACTCTGCTCCTAAAAAAGGGCCCGCAGATCTCTGCAGCGGTTACAGCTTTTTTAGGTAATCCGGTATTCAAAGGGGAGTTAGGCGCGGTCTCGGATATTGCATATAGCTATTACACCGGTGGAGTGAAAGCGCGGCAGAGCATCGATGTAAAACCCATTCTGCAACTTGCTTTGCTCGGTTTTGAATCCGTGGATCCACAATTTGCAAAGTTAAGTAAAGAACTTAACAAGATTAAACCCATTCAATTGCAACCACAGACCAATGGCCCGGATGCTTCTCAGATCAAATCGTATTTCACTCTTGCAGTCTGGTTACTTTTCGCTCTTTCTGTGCTGACCCTGCTTCTCTACTTGCTCTTTGCAAAGTCTTTGCGTTCCGCCCTTCGTGTTCCAGGAATTATCTTCTTGAGTGATGGTTTCCTTCTCGTTGTTCTAAATATTGTTGCTACTGCCGTGGTGAAGCATCAAGCGGACACTGCGACCGAGTCATTAGCTCGCGAAGCAATTCCGATTGCGGCACATCCATTAATCGCACCGCTCATGTCCAATGGAATAGTCGAACTACTTCTTGGTCTGGTTTTGGTGGCAGTTAGTTACTCAAAGAGCATGAATATAAGAAGTGAGAGATGACATAACCGTAGAGACGGCGATTGAAAGCAAGAGCAAACCAAATATTCGGGTCAAAATCATTAGTCCTTGTTCGCCTAACCATCTTTCAATGGGTGCGGCGGCCAGCAGAAGTATTCCTGTGAGTGCGGCAAGGATCAGAATGATGACCAGATTTGCGATGCGCACTGTCCCGCGATCGGTGTTTCCGATGGCAATCACCGTAGCTATTGCCCCTGGGCCCGCCATTAAGGGGATAGCTAGTGGAACAACCAACGCACCGGATTTTCCCGATGCAATGATTGAACTCTGCCTGCCCATCACCATGCTCCAGCCGATTGCTCCAATGACCAGGGCCCCGGCAATTCGGAATGCCTCGATTTGGATGTTCAAGAGTTTAAGGATGATGTCACCCACGAAGTAGGCGATGATGAGTGTTAGTCCCGAGACGGCTGCAGTCTGCATCGCTATAACTCTGCGCTGCTTTGGGGATGAACCAGATGTAAGCGAGAGAAAGACGGGAATAGAGGTAATTGGACTCACGATGGCGAAGAGGGCAACCAAGGTTGTTACGTCACTGCTGATATGCATGCTCGTAAGCATCCCACAAACTCAGAAGCACCCGAAGTTGCCCCACCTATGGACTAAAAGCGGAACAACTTCAGTAGCTTGTGCAGAGCTATAAAGAAGCACCAATTTCCTCAGGCGCCACGAGGTTCTGCGAATTAAGGTAACGCTACCCCCTGAAGAGATATTTGGGAAGAATATAGAAAAATTGGTGTGTCTGAGTGCTGTATCCCTTCCTCTGAATCCGCAACAGGGCTAGTGTCTCAAGAAAATTCCTAAGGAGGTTTTTTAGATGTCTGAAGATTGGTCCTTTTCTACAAACCAAATCCACGCAGGGCAAGATTCAGATTCAGATACCGGGTCGATATCGCTTCCGATATACCAGACAACGGCCTATCAATTTCGCGATGCTGATCACGCCGCTGGGCTCTTCGCCCTCACAGAGTTCGGACATTCTTATACAAGAATCTCGAATCCAACTCAAGATGCGGTCGAGAAGAGGCTGGCAGTTTTAGAAGGGGGATTGGCCTCGCTCCTCTTTTCATCCGGAATGTCAGCTACTGCGATGGCGCTGATGAATGTAGCCGAACAAGGTGACCACATTGTCGCCAGCAGAAATATTTATGGCGGTATCTATAACCTGCTCAATTACACCCTGCCTAAATGGGGAGTTGAAACGACATTTGTAGAGGATGCCAATAATTTGGATGCTTGGAAAGCTGCTATAAAGCCAAACACCAAGGCGCTCTTTGGGGAGGGAATTTCTAACCCCTTAGGTGTCATTCTCGATATCGAGGGCATTGCAAAAATTGCGCATGATGCAGGAGTTCCATGGATCGTCGATAACACTATTGCTACGCCGTATGTGACACGACCTTTCGAGTATGGCGCAGATATCGTTACTCATTCTGCTACTAAATATCTTTCGGGCCATGGAAGCGCGATGGTGGGTGCCGTCGTAGATTCCGGCTCATTCGATTTCGCTAAAGACCCTGTTAAATTTCCTGGTTTCAATCAACCGGATCCCAGTTACAACGGCATGGTCTATTCACGAGATTTTGGAGTTGATTCACATTTCGGAAATCTTGCTTTTATCATCAAGCTTCGCGTGCAACTCCTCAGGGATTTCGGTCCATGCGTAACGCCGTTCAACGCGTGGATTCTGGCACAAGGTATGGACACGCTTAGCATGCGTATGCGCAACCATCTAGAGAATGCGCAAAGGATTGCAGAGTGGCTCTCTTCGCATCCGCAAGTTGCGGGAGTTGCTTATGGGGGATTGCCATCATCGATCTGGCATAAGAATCAGTTAAAGTACGCCCCCAAGGGTGGAGGCGCCGTGATGTCCTTTGATATTAAGGGTGGTTTGGAATCAGGTAAGAAATTTGTCAATGCTCTTAAGTTATTTAGACATGTTGCAAATATCGGCGACGTACGGTCTCTCGTCATTCACCCAGCGTCCACTACTCACTCGCAATTGGGGGAGGAGGGGTTACGTAACGCCGGTATAACCCCGGGCATGATTCGCCTCAGCATCGGCATTGAGGATTTCGAAGATATTAGAGCTGATTTGGAGTTGGGTTTCGCTGCAGCAAGAGTGTAAAACGTTTGGGCTTTGTTAAGATTGCGCAATGTTGCAAGGTCAGAGTGCGGTTGGGCGATTCCGCCGAAAGGTAATTCCCAGCGATCCAGTTTTACGTATCTTTGCTTTAGCAACTCTGATAAATACTTTCGGCAATGGTTTATTTATGACAGTCGAAGTTATTTATTTCACAACGGTTATTGGCCTTTCAGCTGCCAAAGTGGCGCTAGCCCTCTCTATCGCCGGGGGAGTTTCTCTTCTTTTCAGCGTTCCCGCTGGACAGATCGCAGATCGACGCGGCCCACGAGGTATAGCGGTTCTTGCATACGCCGCAGAAGGCGTTGTGATGTCGGGCTTCTTACTGGTCCACAGTTTTAGTACTTTTTTGATTCTTTCAATTCTTCTTGGTGTAGTAGGAACTATTGGACAGACTTTGCGCATGGCAATGATGTCTAAGTTGGGCGATGGAGACAGGAGAGTAGAAATTCGGGCGTACCAAAGATCTGTTACGAACCTTGGAATTTCATTAGGTACTATTTTCGCTGGAATCGCCTTGGCGCTTAATACAAAATTTGGATACCAAACACTGTTGTTGCTGGATGCTGGAACCTTTTTGATCGCTGCGTCTGTCTTCCGCAAGCTTCCATTTGTGGAGCCAACGGTAAAAAGAGGAGAGCCTTTAACCTTTGTTGCGCTGAAAGATCGGCGTTATCTCGGCGTTACCGCCCTCAACGGAATCATGTCGCTCCATTTCATACTTCAGAACGTGGCGATTCCACTCTGGGTCGTTAGGGAGACTCACGCACCCCGCTGGTGGATTTCAGTAATTATGCTGGTTAACACAATCGGAGTGATTCTCTTTCAAGTACGTGTCAGCCGCGGGTCCGGAGATATTCGCTTTGGAGCGAAGCAGGTTGAACGAGCTGGGTTTGCAATCGCTTGTGCTTGCCTGCTTTATGCACTCTCATCTGGAGTAAACGCAATCCTGGCTTGTGTATTACTAGTGCTAGCAATGATGGTCCATGTGTACGGTGAACTTGTTGGATCGTCAGGTTCCTGGAGCATTGGCTTTGGTATGGCAGATGAAAAACATCAGGGGCAGTACCAGGGGGTTTATTCCTTGAGTTGGGGAGTAGGAGGAGCCATCGGCCCTTCATTCGTTACCGCCATGGCGATCTCTCTCGGACAAATTGGTTGGGTTTATATGGGAATTATCTTTGCAACAACTGGCGTGCTGACCCACAAATTAGTTACTGGACATTGGATTGCCACGTGAGTGGCAAGCATTATTTAGGGTAGGACGGGCGAGCCCCACTGGGGACCTGGTATTCCTTGTGGCCCCTGCGGACCTGGTATTCCTTGCGCACCCGTATCGCCCTTAACTCCTTGCGCACCCGTATCGCCCTTAACTCCTTGCGCACCCGTATCGCCCTTAACTCCTTGACTACCTTGGACGCCACTAATTCCACGGACCCCTTGAGCACCTTGAATTCCCGTTTCGCCAGGAAGGCCTGTGTCGCCCATTATTCCTTGAGCACCTGTATCGCCCTTAGGACCTTGCGAGCCTTGCGGACCTGCTAGTCCTTGAGCTCCTTGAGCTCCGACTCCGCCTCCCAGGATAAAAGCAGTTTCACCAGAAACGCAATTAGAAGAAGCTCGAATCACTCCTGACGTTGTGTTGATGCAAACATTCAACGAGTGCCCGATCATTGAACGAGCGGCCCTGACTGGCGCGGTTGGCGTTGCATTTACCGGAGCGGAACTTAAAGAACCGATCACAATGCCCGCAGAGAGCGCGACTGAAAGAGAGATGATTGCATTTTTAGAGGCCATACAATAAATATATTAGAAATAACAGTTAGATGGGGTGAGTTAGGGGTGATTTTTGCATTTTTTTTTGCACTGCATCTGCATATTGGTACATCGATTTCGCTCTCTGCGCTGAAGTGTAAAGGTGTACTTAAGGTGTAGATCGCAGTGAGTGGCTACCCTCGCCGACTTTCTATCTACAGAGTGGGGAACTCCCTAGCCTTTCGCCATGGAATTTAACACAATTATCGAACCTTTCCGTATCCACTCAGTTGCTCCTCTACGCATGACAACGCAGGAGGATAGAGAAAAATACATACAAGAAGCTGGCTATAACTTATTTTCGCTGCACTCCGACAATGTTCTTATCGACCTCTTGACTGACTCTGGAACTGGAGCCATGAGCCGAAATCAATGGGCGGCAATTCAGCATGGTGATGAATCTTACGCAGGTTCTCCTTCGTGGATTATCTTTCGTGATGCGGTACAGAACCTTTTTCCGTTCAAGCATGTAATTCCTACTCATCAAGGGCGAGCAGCAGAGAAGATCCTATTCACAGCGCTCGGTGGAAAAGGAAAATGCATTCCCAACAACACCCACTTTGATACAACGCGCGCCAATGTTGAATATAGCGGGGCGGAAGCTTTTGATTTTGTGATTGCCGAAGGCAGGGATGCAGCAAATTTGCATCCCTTCAAAGGAAACATGGATCTTGTTGCGCTAGAGAAGTTTATTCTGGAAAAAGGTGTGCAGAATATTCCAGTCGTGATGATGACTATTACTAATAACTCTGGAGGAGGGCAGCCGGTCTCACTCGAAAATCTCCATGCCGTGAGCGACCTTTGTAAAAAGTATGGTCTTCCATTATTTCTCGATGCTTGTCGATTCGCCGAGAATGCTTGGTTTATTAGGGAACGAGAGGCGGGGCAACAAGATAGGGATGTCGTAGACATCATTCGCGAAATAGCGGGGTTGGCTGATGGCATGACAATGAGTGCCAAGAAGGATCCTCTGGGAAATATCGGCGGGTGGTTAGCAATGAATGATGATGCGCTGGCTGGGATCTGCAGAAATCTCCTGATTCTCACCGAGGGATTCCCAACCTACGGTGGATTGGCGGGGCGTGATCTCGAGGCACTTGCGGTTGGACTCACTGAAATTGTTTCACACGACTATTTGAAGTATCGAATTCAATCGACGGCTTATCTTGGGAATGCACTCTCCGAAGGGGGCGTACCCGTTGTTCTGCCAATCGGAGGGCATGCCGTTTACATCGATGCCCGGGCGCTTCTGCCTCATATTCCCGCCCTGCAGTATCCAGGTCAGGCTCTCGCCGTTGAGCTTTACAAAATGGGTGGTATCCGAGGCTGCGAAATTGGAACAGTGATGTTCGGACGCAAGCCAGATGGCACAGAAGTTCCTGCGGCAATGGAACTAGTTCGCCTTGCAATTCCGCGCCGAACGTATACCCAAAGTCATATCGATTACGTCATTGAGGTCTGCATGGCAGTAAAGGAAAGCGCCTCTGAACTACGCGGATACCGCATCGTTCAAGAACCGGCTGCTTTGAGGCACTTCACCTCAACTTTCGAGCCAATCTAGATTTCAGGGGTACTCACTAGAGACTTGCGCACGTTCTTTGCCAGGGCATACCCGGCAAGGCCAACAAGCAGGTCGATCACGATTGTTCCCAGGGTAAACGCTTCTACCTGTCCACGTGTTAGACCCCAGACATCATTGAAGTTGTAAGAGATTCCGAAGATGCCCTCGATTGTTCCCGGAAACAGCACTCCTATCGAACCTAGCACGATGTAAACGAGAACGACGGTGCCCATGATTTGGAATCCGCGCCGTCCACCAGGAGTGATGAAGGGACGGTGCACTTCGGGGTGAGAACGATTGAGTTTCATGATGGCAGGGATGATCAATAGATATGAAACGAGGAGTGTGGACACGGCACAGGAGAGTACGACTTTGAAAATTGCACCCGCATTACCATTAACAATTCTCATACCAGCGATCAGGAAGATAGAAGCCATTACTCCGGAGAGCATATTGACTCGCATTGGCGTTCCGAATCGTTCACTAAATTCACCAAACCAACCATTCATAAATGCGCCATCCGCGGCAGCCATTGCTTGAATGCGATCAGTTGCCATCATCCATGAGGACCCTAGGCCTAGCAATCCCACTATGAAGAGAATTGCAGCAACTCCAAGTAAGAACTTGCTTGCTGGGCCATAAACACTGAATACGGTTTCAACAGCGCTCATGAAGCCACTCAAACCTCCGACGCTCTTGCGAGGCACAACAAGGAGAATGGCCAGAACAGGCAATAGATAAGCCAGAGCCGAGACGATGCTTCCGATTCGAATTGATGGAGCGGTGTCCTTCTGCGGTTCGAGCATCTCTCCGGAAGCAGCGTTGGGTGCTTCAAAGCCAACATAAGAGAAGAGAATTATCGGAGCAACCGCCATGAAACCTGCGATAGTTGGAGTGAGCCCACCAAAGTCAAAAGGTTGAAAGCCGTGCTTGAATCCGTAGATAGCCGTTGTTAAAACCATGATTACGAGAACGCCGATCTTTGCGTATGCCGCGTAATTAATTATCTTCTTACCCTTTTTCAAGCTGATCACAGCGAGCCCGATCGCAATCCAAATGAAGGCCAACTTAAATACCCACTCCGCTAGGGATCCGGATTTCATGTGGAAAAGATAAGCGCTGGCTGCATCGAAAGCGATGAAGCAGAGCGATCCACCCAGCCAAAGGGGATTGGTAATCCAGTAGAGAACCGATGCAATTCCGGCGGGGAGTCGCCCGTAAGCGAACTTCACCCACTGGTAAGGGCCTCCCTCTTCAGGGAAAGCAGATCCTGTTTCGGCCATCATCAGGGCGTTAGGAATCATGAAGGTGAAGACAATGAAGATCGCCCAGAAGAGCGATTGGGATCCACCAACAGCAATACTCCCGATTGTGTCCAGAGAGATGTACGCGGCGATGATGAAGAGAATGATGTCGAGGCGTCCCAAG
>CAIKID010000108.1 GCA_903827345.1 uncultured Actinomycetes bacterium
CCAGTCGCATCACGCGTATTAGGTTTTATTTATCCTTGACGTTGCTTGTGACGAAGATTGTCGCAAATAACCATGACGCGACCATTACGGCGAATGACTTTGCACTTGTCGCAGATCTTCTTCACGCTTGGCTTAACTTTCACGACTAACTCCTATTACTTGTAACGATAGATAATTCGACCTCTTGTGAGGTCGTACGGACTAAGTTCTACGATCACACGATCTTCCGGAAGGATACGAATGTAGTTCTGTCGCATCTTGCCGCTGATGTGCGCAAGAACCCTGTGCCCATTTGTAAGTTCGACTCTAAACATGGCGTTCGGCAGTGCTTCAGCTACGGTGCCCTCAATTTCGATTGCTCCGTCTTTCTTGGCCAAGCAGTACCTACTTATCTATTTAGGGGTCTTATTACGGACATCCGCCTATTTCTAAGCAGAGGGCAATCTTAAGGCGCGGAGCCTAAAAGAGGAAATCGGGGACCCTTTTATGCTAAAAGCGCGGGCTAAGAGGGCAAATCCCCTCAAATCGGGTGGTGGGGATTGAGTGGAAAATTCATTGTAATTCGAGGGGCGGATTTCTAGGATTTCGCCATGTCCGAGCGCTCCCAGCCCCATCGAATTCATCGAATCTGGGATGCCTGCTATCGCTTCTTGGATTACCTGCTGGCGGGCTTGAAGTTCTAATTTAAAAGATCTGAAATTTCAATCCCGAGGCGACCTAGGTCAGCCGCTCCCCCATCAATTGCCGTTAGAACAAAGGGCTTGCCATCCGGAAGTAGCGCAAAGGTATGTTCAAAGTGCGCGCCATTGGATTTGTCGCTGGCGATCACGGTCCAATCATCGGAAAGGGTCTTCATCCGTTCCGTACCGCGAGTAATCATCGGTTCGATGGCGAGTGCTAGACCGGCTTTGAGTTCTGGTCCAAGACCAGCAGGGCCGTAGTTGATGACATGTGGGTCCTGGTGCATTTCGGTACCAATGCCATGGCCGCCGTATTCGCGCAAGATGCCGTACTTACCTTGGCTCTGAATATAGTTTTCTATAGCGAATGAGATATCACTGAGGTGTCCCCCAACCTTTGCCGCCGCAATTCCACGCCACATCGATTCTTCGCAGGTATCCATTAATTTTTGATCAGCGGTATCAATCGCACCTACTCCAATCGAGAAAGCAGAATCACCATGCCAACCATCCACAATTGCCCCAAAATCGATGGAGATTATGTCGCCAGAAACCAACGGACGTTCATTGGGAATTCCATGCACAACTTCGTGATTGACTGAAGCACAGATCACATTTGGGAAGCCGTGGTAGTTCAAGAACGATGGAACTGCGTTGTGGGCATCTAGGTAATCTGCTGCAATTGCATCTAACTCAAGCGGAGTAACACCTGGAGCGATAGCTGCCTTCATCAAATTCAAAGCTTCTGCTACAACAAGTCCAGCCTTACGCATTAATTGGAGTTGCTCAAACGACTTGATTTGAATAGCCATGCCGACTACTTAAGCGCAGCTATTGCATGTGTGGAGATTTCTGAAACGTCCCCGACCGCATTGATCACTTTGAGCAAACCTAAGTTTCGGTAGAACGCAATAATAGGTTCAGTTTGTTCGGTATAAACATTAAGTCGGTTGGCTACAACTTCCTCTTTGTCATCTTCGCGCTGGTACAACTCACCACCGCAGTTATCGCAAACTCCTTCTACATTTGGCTTATCGAAGATCACATGTGAACTCGCTCCACAGTTGCGACAGGTTCGACGACCAGATAAACGTTTGATGATCTCTTCATGTGGAATTGAAAGTTCTAGAACTGCATCCAATGCTATGGACTTCTTCACCAAAACATCGGCTAAGAACTCCGCTTGTCCTACGTTGCGTGGATATCCATCTAACAAGAAACCATTTTCGGCATCAGTATGGGTTAAACGATCCTCAAGCATCGCATTTGTTACAGAATCAGGTACCAAGTTGCCAGCATCCATATAGGACTTAGCCAACTTGCCGAGATCGGTCTCGCCTTTAATATTCAACCGAAAGATATCGCCGGTTGAGATATGTGGGATAGCAAAGTGTGCCGCTAAGAAAACTGCTTGTGTGCCTTTGCCGGCGCCTGGAGGACCTACCAGGATTAAACGCATTAGCGCAGGAATCCCTCATATGAACGTTGCTGCAATTGGGATTCAATCTGCTTCGCAGTATCAAGACCAACACCAACCACAATCAGAATCGCAGTTCCACCGAATGGGAAGTTCTGAGATGCCTGGAAGAGAATCAGCGCAATGATCGGGATAATCGCAACAAAGGCTAGGTAGAGCGAACCAGGTGCTGTGATACGTGAGAGCACATATTGCAGATACTCTGAGGTTGGCTTTCCAGCTCGAATACCAGGAATAAATCCACCATATTGCTTCATATTGTCAGCGACCTCATCAGGGTTGAAGGTAATCGCGACATAGAAGTAGGTGAAGAAGATGATCAAAACCGCATAAGAAATTATATAAACCGGGTGATCACCCTTAACGAGGTTCTTTTGGACCCATATCGACCACTTGGCTGTAGAGCCCGAGAAGTTAACTATCAGTGACGGGATATACAAGAGCGAGGATGCGAAGATAACCGGAATAACACCAGCCTGGTTAACCCTGATTGGAATATAGGTAGATGTTCCGCCGTAAGACTGGCGTCCGATCTGGCGCTTGGCATATTGCACTGGAATACGGCGTTGTGCCTGCTCCACGAATACAACTGCTGCTACAACCAAGACTCCGACGGCCATAACGAAGAGGAATGCAAACCAACCCTTTTGCTGCTTGATCGACCAGAGCTGAGTTGGGAAACCAGCGGCGATCGATGTAAAGATCAAGATCGACATACCGTTTCCGATACCGCGATCGGTGATCAATTCACCAAGCCACATGATTACCGAAGTACCAGCGGTCATAACCAAGACCATGGTCACAATGCGTGTCCAAGAAGAGTCAGGAATAATTGGGAGGGTACATCCGCTGAACAAGCGACCGGTTGAACGAGCAACAGCGATCAGACCTGTTGACTGCAGGATTGCTAGGCCAACGGTGAGGTAACGGGTGTACTGAGTAAGCTTTGCAGTTCCAGATTGTCCTTCTGCCTTCAGTGTTTCAAAACGGGGGATGACAACTGTTAGCAATTGAATAATGATCGAGCTGGTGATGTAAGGCATGATTCCCAGTGCGAAGACCGAGAGGTGCAAAAGTGCGCCACCAGAGAAGAGATTAATGAGTCCAAAGAGGCCACCAGAGCTTGTCTGGTTTAAGCAAGACTGCACATTCTTATAAGAAACACCTGGCGTTGGCACGATCGATCCGAAGCGGAAGAGCGCCATAATCGCCAGAGTGAAGAAAATCTTTACGCGAAGATCGGGCGTCTTGAAGGCCTTACCAAACGCTGCAAGCATTTAACTTCTCCTCTTATTTCTTAAAGAGTTCTTACTCAATCGAGCAAGAACTCTTATCGGGCTTAAATAGTTGGGACTGTATTAGAGCTTGGTGATCGATCCGCCAGCAGCAGCGATCTTTTCAGATGCTGATGAAGAAAAGGCATGCGCCACGACGGTAACCTTCACAGAAATGTCGCCATTTCCAAGAACTTTAACGGGATGGCCATCACGAGCAGCACCCTTTGCAACTAGATCCTCAACGGTGACTTGGCCACCCTTGGGATAGAGAGCATTGATTGTTGAAACGTTGACTGGCTGGTACTCCACGTGCTCTGGGTTTTTGAAACCACGGAGCTTAGGAAGACGCATTACGAGTGGAAGCTGTCCGCCTTCGAAGCCGGCACGAACCACGTTACGAGCACGTGTTCCCTTGCCACCGCGACCGGCAGTCTTACCCTTTGAAGCTTCACCGCGACCCTTACGGGTACGTGACTTCTTTGCGCCCGGAGCCGGACGGAGATGATGAACCTTGAGAACCATTGTTATTCGACCTCCTCAACCTTGACCATGTGACGTACAGCGACGACCATTCCACGAATTTCTGGACGATCTTCCTTTACGACAACGTCATTGATTCGCTTTAAACCGAGTGAACGCAAGGTCTCGCGGTGCTCTGGACGAGCGCCAACCTTGGAACGTAGTTGCGTGACTTTTAGACGTGGCATGTTTATGCACCAACCGTTGCTGCTATGGCACGAGCAATTGCTGCAGGTGCGACATCTTCAAGGGGTAGACCACGACGAGCTGCGATAGATAGTGGAGATTCCAACATCTTGAGCGCTGCTGCAGTGGCGTGAACCATGTTGATTGGGTTACTTGAACCAAGAGACTTGGTGAGAACATCGCTGATTCCAACGCATTCGAGGATGGCGCGAACAGGTCCGCCAGCGATTACTCCGGTACCAGGAGCAGCTGGGCGTAGAAGAACTACACCAGCAGCAGCTTCACCTTGTACAGGGTGAGGGATTGTGGAACCGAGGAGTGGGACTTTGAAGAATTGCTTCTTCGCATCTTCCACTGCCTTAGCAATAGCTTGAGGAACTTCCTTAGCCTTGCCGTATCCGACTCCGACTGTGCCCTTTTGGTCACCGACGACAACAAGTGCTGTGAAGGAGAAACGACGTCCACCCTTTACAACCTTTGCTACGCGGTTAATAAAGACAACGCGTTCTGTGTACGGGGACTTCTCTTTTTCAGGTCCACCGTCACGGCCGCGACGCTCACGACGATCGTTGCCGCCCTTTGGAGCGCGATCATTTGAGTTAGCGTTTACTGGAGGAGTAGCCATTAGAAATCCAATCCATTCTCGCGGGCACTGTCAGCGAGAGCTGCAATGCGTCCGGTGTACTTGTTTCCGCCGCGATCAAAGACCACTGTAGAAATACCCTTTTCCTTTGCGCGCTTTGCGATTTCAGCACCGAGGAGGCGAGCCTTTGCGCTCTTATCATCCTTGGATTCACGAAGCGTGCTCTCCATGGTTGAAGCAGAGACCAAGGTCTGACCGATTGAATCATCAACGATCTGGACGACAAGGTGACGAGATGAACGTGAAACGACAAGACGTGGACGCTCAGCAGAGCCGTTTACACGCTTACGAACACGGAAGTGGCGACGACGGCGGGCATTTTGTGCCGAGCCTTTAACAACCTTTACACCGATAGCCATTACTTCTTACCTGTCTTTCCTTGCTTGCGGCGAATCTTTGCGCCGTCTAGGTGGAGACCCTTGCCCTTATATGGATCAGCTTTACGAAGCTTTTGAATCTTCGCTGCAACTTCACCAACGAGCTGCTTATCGACACCAGAGATCGAGAAGCGAGTTGCTGATTCGAGCTTAAAGGTAATGCCTTCAGGGGCGGTAAATGGAACTGCATGGCTATAGCCAAGCGCTTCCTCGTATCCGCGACTTTCGTGGTCTTTCTCCTAAGCAATTCGATGGCAACGGTAACTACACCTTCGGTCTGACCGAGCAGGTTGTATTCCCTGAAATCGAGCAGGACAAGATCGAC
>CAIKID010000109.1 GCA_903827345.1 uncultured Actinomycetes bacterium
GGTATCCAGTGCCTTCAGGCCTACATCTTTACCTTGCTCGCAGCTCTCTATATCGCCGGCGCATTGGCCGACGAGCACTAACGCATAGGTTTGGTTGGCAATCATTCCAACCATTGATTGAAGGGAAGTAATATGAAAGGCACACTTAGCATCGTGGGCTTTGGTCTTTCGACCATTGGACCCGGTACCGCAACCGGTTTGATCTTCGCTGCGTACATCAACGGCGTAGCTCGTCAACCAGAGGCTCGTAGCATCTTGCAGCCAATTGCATTCCTTGGCTTTGCGCTCGCAGAAGCTCTTGCTATTTTCGGTCTCGTTCTCGCTTTCGTACTTAAGTAAGCGGTTAGCTCTCTCTTAGCGGGGTAGACACACAAATGAAAACATATCTATTCGTTAAAGCAGCCACGGCTACAGCGGACGCTCCCAGTCCTGTTGTACCAAAGGTGGGCGAGATCATCGTTGGGCTTATCGCCTTCTCGATCCTCTTCCTCCTACTTAAAGCCAAAGCTGTGCCAATGTTTGAAAAGGCATATGCCGCTCGTACAAGTGCGATCGAAGGCGGAATTGAGAAGGCCGAGGCTGCGCAACGCGCCGCCGAGTCTGCTCTGCATGCCTATACGGCGCAGTTGAACGAAGCACGCACCGAAGCACAAGAGATTCGTGAAGAAGCTCGCGTGCAAGGCGCTGCAATCATCGAAGATCTTCGTGGCAAAGCAGTAGAGGAAGCGACCCGCATCTCTGCGGCTGCGCGCGCCTCCATTGAAGCCGAGCGCCAACAGGCGATCGCTTCCCTGCGTCATGAAGTAGGAGCACTTGCTACTGAATTAGCTTCAAAGATTGTTGGAGAGGCGCTAGACGATCATGTCCGCCAATCCGGAATCGTTGATCGCTTCATAGCTGATTTGGAGAAGAGCGAAAAGTGATCTCACTGGGTGGTAATAGTCGTCAATCGCTAGCGAGCCTTCGAAGCGCGCTCGATGAGAAGCTCAAAGGCCAATCACCAGACGACTGCGCTGCCATTTCTGAAGATCTCTTCCGTGCTCTAGCAGCTCTCAATTCCTCAGTCGGATTACGCCGTGCATTCACCGACCCTTCACGCGATGCACAGTCAAAAGCCGTCTTAGTAAATGATCTCTTCGATAAGTCGCTCTCCAAGCCAGTCCTCTTCCTCTTGTTAGAAGCCGTCTCGCAACGCTGGTCATCCTCTGCGGATGTCGCCAGCGCGGTCGAGCAGTTAGCTATTGAGGCCGAAGCAACTGCAGCAAATGGTCGCGACTCACTCGATCGCGTTCAAGATGAACTCTTTATCTTTGGCCGCATTCTCGGTGAGAACCGCGAACTGCGACAGACATTGGGCGACCGCGTTGGTTCAGTGACCGGAAAGCGCGAACTCGTCGAGTCACTCTTTAGCGCAAAGGCAGATACATCTACGGTCCGTCTGCTCTCGCAGATGGTCAATGGCCTAGCTGGCCGCAGCATCGACTTTGTTCTTGATGTATACCGAGATGCCGTCGCTGCTCGCCGCAACCGCTTGATCGTTCTCGTTACCACTTCCGCTGCGCTCACATCAGTGCAATCCGAGAAGTTGAAGCAGGTTATGTCGGCTCAAGCCGGTCAACCAGTACACCTTAATTTTCACATCGATCCAGCTGTTCTCGGTGGCGTATCCATTCGATTCGCTGATGAGATGGTCGATGGAACTATCAGTACCAGATTGGCAGAAGCGGGTCGAGCACTCGCGGTTTAAGTTTTCTCAAGTGAGTAAATGACTCGCTTGGGATTTAGTTAGAGGAGAAGAAGATGGCTGAACTCACGATCCGTCCCGAAGAGATTCGCGATGCGCTGGAAAAGTATGTTGCCGCATACAACCCAGGTAACGCCTCACGAGAAGAAGTCGGAACAGTAACTGAGGCAGGTGATGGCATCGCCCGTGTTGAGGGTCTGCCTTCCACGATGACCAACGAGCTCTTGAAGTTCGAAAATGGCACACTCGGATTGGCGCTGAACCTCGACGTTCGCGAAATCGGTGTGGTTATTCTCGGTGAATTTACTGGAATTGAAGAAGGAACATCTGTTCGTCGTACCGGTGAAATTCTCGCCGTGCCAGTCGGAGATGGTTTCCTAGGTCGCGTTGTTGATCCACTCGGTCGTCCCATCGATGGCAAGGGCGAGATCAAGGCAGAAGCGATGCGTGCCCTCGAACTCCAGGCTCCATCAGTAGTACAACGCCAACCTGTTAAAGAGCCAATGCAGACAGGTATCAAAGCTATTGATGCCATGACAGCTATTGGTCGCGGACAACGCCAGCTCATTATCGGTGACCGTCAGACTGGAAAGACCGCTATTGCGATCGACACCATCATTAACCAGAAAGAGAACTGGGAATCTGGCGATCCAAAGAAGCAGGTTAAATGTATTTATGTAGCTATCGGCCAGAAGGGTTCAACCATCGCTTCCGTACGTGGCGCGCTGGAAGAAGCTGGCGCCATGGCTTACACAACAATCGTTGCATCTCCTGCATCTGACCCAGCCGGTTTCAAGTACCTCGCTCCATACACCGGTTCAGCAATTGGTCAGCACTGGATGTATGCCGGTCAACACGTTCTTATCGTCTTTGATGATCTCTCCAAGCAGGCAGAGGCTTACCGTTCAGTCTCCTTGTTGCTTCGTCGTCCACCAGGTCGCGAGGCCTACCCTGGCGATGTCTTCTATTTACACTCACGCCTTCTAGAACGTTGCGCCAAGCTCTCTGAAGAACTCGGTGGCGGTTCCATGACAGGTCTGCCAATCATTGAAACCAAGGGAAATGACGTCTCTGCCTTCATTCCTACCAACGTTATTTCTATTACCGATGGTCAGTGCTTCCTTGAGACCGACCTCTTCAACGCCGGTGTTCGCCCAGCTATCAACGTAGGTATCTCGGTATCGCGCGTAGGTGGATCTGCTCAGACAAAGGCTATTAAGAAGATTGCTGGTCGTCTCCGTCTTGACCTCGCTCAGTACCGCGAACTTGAAGCTTTCGCAGCATTCGGTTCCGATCTCGATGCGGCTTCAAAAGCCCAACTAGAGCGCGGCGCACGAATGGTCGAACTCCTTAAGCAGGGTCAATACTCACCTTATTCCGTGGAGCGCGAAGTTGTTTCTATCTGGGCTGGTACAACCGGCAAGATGGACTCGATTGCAGTTTCCGATATTCGGCGCTTCGAAGCCGAATTCTTGGATTACATCGCACTTTCACATCCTGGAATCTTTGAAGTTATCTCCACTACTCGCGAACTCTCTGATGACACAGTCGGCGCACTTGAAAAGGCGACCGAAACATTTAAGAGCCAATTTAGCGCAGGCAACTAACTTCTATCATGGGTGCCCAACTTCGAATTTATCGCCGCCGAATGCGTTCGGTTAAGGCGACGAAAAAAATTACGCGAGCGATGGAGTTAATCTCTGCCTCGCGCATCGTCAAGGCGCAGCAACGTGTAGTGGCTTCATCGCCGTACTCCATCGAGCTCACCAAGGCAGCTAGTGCGGTTGCTCAATTTTCGAATACTGATCACCCATTGACCATGACGGTCGCAAATCCAAAGCGGGCCGCAGTTCTCGTCATCACCGCCGATCGCGGTATGGCCGGTGCTTATTCAAACGCTGCCATCAAAGAGGGCGATCTACTTATCGGACGCCTGCAGGCTCGCGGACTAGCAGTTGATGCTTATCTCGTAGGGCGTAAAGCAGTTAACTTCTATCGCTTCCGTAATCGCGTAATAACCGCTTCCTGGACCGGATTTTCCGACAATCCGACTCTAGAAAATGCGCGCGAAGTTTCTGCAGATCTCGTGACATCTTTCTTAACGCCTACAGATGGCGCTGGTCAGGCCGAACGCATCGCTTTGGATGTGCAAGCTGAGGGCGATCCAGAGAGAGCCGAAGGTGCCGAACATCAGCGCCTGCGTCAGCGTAGCGCGCCGCAGCAC
>CAIKID010000110.1 GCA_903827345.1 uncultured Actinomycetes bacterium
CCTATGGTCACGAAGTCTCTGAAGTCATTGCGCGATTGCGCACCTATGACAGGACTACCAAATCGGTGAAGACCTTCACTGCGGATCAATGCGAGTTTGGCTATCGAGACTCGCTCTTTAAGCGTGACCCTGAAAGATACGTCATTCTCGATGTCACCTTTCAACTCCGTCGCGGTGAGCATTCACTGCCTATTAAATATCAGGAACTTGCCGATCAACTTGGCGTTGCACTTGAAACTCGCGTTCCAACGGTAGATCTCCGTGCAGCCGTACTTACTTTGCGCGCTAAGAAAGGGATGCTCTATAACTCCGAATCTCACAATTGGTCGGCTGGTTCCTTCTTCATAAATCCGATTGTTCCAGCGGCACAAGCACAAACACTTCCAGATAATGCCCCGCGTTGGCCGCAGTCCAATGGTTCGATCAAACTCTCCGCTGCTTGGTTAATGGAGCATGCGGGAGTAGCCAAGGGTGAAGCGCTCAACGGCGCCAAGATTTCTGACGCACATGTTTTAGCTCTCACCAATGGGGGAGAGGCAACTTCCGCTGACATTCTCGCTCTTGCGCGGAGTGCACGCTCCCGAGTTGAAGAGAAATTTGGAATTACTTTGAAACCCGAAGTTCGTTTTGTCGGAGTCGAACTTTAAATAGCTTCGGACAACAACTTCTTAACTCGCGCGATTCCTTCAACGATATCCGCATCGCTTAAAGCGTAAGAAAAGCGTAGATATCCCGAGGGGCCGAAGGCCTCGCCCGGAACAGCAGCGACCTCTACCTCATCCAGAATCAGGGTTGCGAGTTCTGCAGAAGTCTGCGGGCGCTTGCCACGGATCTCTTTTCCGAGCACGCCTTTAACCGATGGATATACATAGAAAGCACCCGTTGGTGTTGGGCAGACAACGCCTGGAATCTCGTTGAGCAGTCCGACGATCAACTTGCGGCGACGATCAAAGGCGGTTCCCATTTCATGGACGGCTTTTAAGTCTCCGGTTACCGCCGCAATAGCGGCACGTTGAGAAACGTTAGAGACGTTAGAGGAGAGGTGAGATTGCAAGTTGGTAGCGGCCTTGATGACATCTTTCGGTCCGATCATCCAACCCACTCGCCAGCCCGTCATCGCGTAAGTTTTGGCCACGCCATTGAGGATGATGGTGTGATTGGCAAGTTCAGGAACGACTACGGGCATGCTTGGTGCGGTTGCGCCATCGTAGAGAAGGTGTTCGTAGATCTCGTCAGCGATGATCCAGATACCGTGAGCCAGCGCCCACTCTCCGATTGCTTTCACTTGCGCGAGCGAATAAACCGAACCCGTGGGATTAGAAGGTGAGCAGAATAAAATTGCCTTGGTCTTATCAGTTCGCGCTGCTTCTAGCTGTTCCACTGAAACTAAATAATTTTGGCTCTCGTCGGCGAAAACTTCGACCGCCTTACCGCCGGCCAATTTGATGCATTCGGGATAGGTGGTCCAGTACGGTGCAGGCAGAATTACTTCATCGCCTGGATCAATGATTGTTGCAAAGGCTTGGTAGACAGCCTGCTTACCGCCATTGGTTACCAAAACTTGATCGGCTGTGATTACATACTTTGAATCGCGCAGCGTCTTAGTAACGATCGCATCGCGTAGTTCTGGCAGACCAGGTGTTGGTGTGTAGCGATGATTTGCCGGCTTGGAAGCCGCATCGATAGCCGCCTGAACGATGTAATCGGGAGTTGGAAAGTCCGGTTCACCCGCGCCGAATCCAATGACCGGCTTTCCCGCGGCTTTTAGTGCTTTCGCCTTGGCATCCACCGCGAGGGTGGCCGATTCAGCGATAGCAGCGATACGGGTTGAGATTCTTGGCTTTTCCATCTTTTCAGCGCTCATAAGGGGAAGTATGCCAAACCTGGATCGGATCTCGCTCCCGCCCGAGCGCTCGGTTTTACTCCCACCCCGTTGGGCTCTAGACTCCTCGTTCTGGCGCTTGCATTAGGTCACGATTAGTCGTGTCTAAACAACGCTCGAAGGGCAGTAGCTCAACTGGCCAGAGTTCCGGTCTCCAACACCGGCGGTTGGGGGTTCAAGTCCCTCCTGCCCTGCAAGACAGGTCTATGTAATAAGAGAGGTAAGACACGTGGTCGACGAGAAGCTAGACACTGAAGAAGGCAATGGCGCAAGAGGCCTCTTTGGTCGCATCAACCTGTTCTATCGTCAGGTTGTTGCTGAACTTCGCAAGGTTGTGTGGCCTACCCAGAAGCAACTCACCACATACACAGCTGTTGTATTCGTATTCGTTGGATTCATCATCGCTGTCGTATCTATTCTCGATGTCGCACTCACCAAAATCGTTTTCTGGATCTTTGGTTAAGGGCGCGCGATGACAATAGAGAATCCATTTTTTGAAGCGTCAGTTGCTCCTGAAACTGCGCCGGCTCAAGTTGATGCTTTCGAGGCTGCGCTTAGCGCAACTTCTGTCGTCGAACCTGTAGTCGAGACTGTTGTTGCCGATGAAGAGATCGGAACTCCAGAGGCGCTAGAAGCGATTGATGAAGAAGTTGATTTAGAGGCTGAAGACCAGAACGATCCAAACGCTGAATTTCGCCGTGCGCTTCGCACTGCCGCAGGCGATTGGTACGTAGTTCACTCTTACGCTGGTTATGAGAAGAAGGTAAAGGGAAACCTTGCCAACCGCGTTCAGGCTCTTAACATGGAAGATTTTGTCTTCCAGGTAGAAGTACCTGAAGAAGAGGTCATGGAAATTAAGAACGGAGTTCGTAAGCAGGTTAAGCGCAATGTCTTCCCTGGTTATGTCCTCGTTCGCATGGATCTCACCGATGAGTCCTGGTCATGTATCCGAAACACCCCTGGTGTTACTGGATTCGTTGGCAA
>CAIKID010000111.1 GCA_903827345.1 uncultured Actinomycetes bacterium
ACATTTTGGCGATAGACGGCGAGAAGGTCTGCGAACAGCTGCAGAGTCGCTTCATACGTTCCATCAGCACTCGTGACTCCATCTACCGTTGTCCAGGCTCCACCATTTACTTGTGTCTGCAAGTGAACTGGAATTCCGACGGCTGGGGTCTTATCTGGAAGGGTAAAGCGTCCGATCAGGTGAGTAGAAGTTCCAAGAGGGATGTTCAGTGAATCTGCGCTTAAGGATGCCGTCACGGCGTCAGGGGCGATTGAGAGAGCAACGACTCGTATCGCCTGGGAGGCGCTCGGATCTTCCATCCCGAGGGTCCACTCAGAAAGTCCGCCTAGTCGATATTGCGAGACGAGGTTGGCACGCGCGGTAAAACTCTGGGCATCTTGGTACCAGACGGTGCGATAAGCGGTGCATGTGGTCAGCGAACCATCAGCGAGCGTTCCGTTATAGACCTTTTGATAGGTAAATGATGATTCTGCAAATGTCTGGTTATAGGTTGGGGTTGCTCCATATGTGGCTGCCAGAGCGGCGACATCATGCATTACAAATGTGGAGACGACACCCGGGGCCACCGCCTTGGTGTAATTGATCGGAAGAGTCGGACAGGTTCCGATCACCTTAGTTACCCAGTCACGCCCATAGCCTGGAATACCGATATAAATCTTCGATGCAGGTACGACGGAGACGGCGTAGGTAACCGCGTTCGTCGTCCACTGCAGCGGACCAATTGGACCCGGGCTGCTTGTCGAATAGTCATAGGCCATGATGTGAAGCTGATCGATCATCGAAGCAACTTGAGACCAGGCATACAGGTAGTAACCTTTTTTGCCTGATACTGGATCAAAGAGTGGTGGAGTTGTTATCGACAAGATCTTTTGATTCACATGTAAAGCGGACGATAAATCGGCGATGAATTGCACCCAGCGCGCCTGTGTCGTAGGCCAAGTTGCTAGCGCATCGACATATGCAAAGTTTTCAAAGTCCAGATCGATACCATCAAAGTTATTGCAGACAACCAGGTTAACTATCGTATTGACGACATTTTTCCGCGAATTTGCATCGGCTAAGAGATTTGAAAGCACCATTTGCGAAGTTTTGCCGGTCTTCGGGTCAACTGCAGTGCCATCGGTAATGCTTGGTATAACTTTAAAACCGGCATCTCTGATTGACTGCAGAGGAATAGACATTGGAACGCTCGGATTCGCAGGGGTGTAGAGATCGGCCACCGTATTTTGATTTTTGAGCGAATACCAAAACGGCGATACCTGTTGTATCAGATCTGCATTAAGAATTGCAGAGGGTAGAGAAGTCTTCATGGAGTAATAAGGAATCCAACCAGTCAATATCTTTCGTGGCGGACGAAGCGGCGGGATGCTCTCAGTGGTGGTAGGGGTCGGAGTGGGGGCCACAGTGGGTGATGGCAACGCCGCCGGGCTAGGAGTCGGTGTTGGGGTGGCACATGGAGCAGCCGATGGCGCCGGACTTGGCGTGCTTGCGGCGTGAGAGATCGAAACGCTTGAACTGAGAATCAATGCGGCGAGCGCAACCCCCACTTTTGGAACTAGCGCAGACCCTTTGGGTCTCACTCTTTCTTCAATCCGTCGTATATCTCTTTGCAGGTAGGGCAGATAGGAAATTTTTCGGGGTCGCGACTGGGCACCCATTTCTTGCCACAGAGAGCGCGCACCGCTTTTCCACTCACCATGGCTTCGGTGATCTTCTCTTTACGGACATAGTGCGAGAAGCGCTCGTGATCTCCCGCATCAGTGGGCGATAGACGCTCCTCTTCGAGGGTATCTGTGCCGCCTATCCCAATCGGCTCACCCCTCGAGGGGGCGAATGGGTTTCTCATAACCCCAATGTTATCGCCTACGATTACGCAATGAAGGATCTTCTGCGTACCGCTGACCTCTCCCGCGCCGATGTCGAGCTTTTGCTTGATACCGCTGCCGATTTTGCCGTCAAGCCGCTCTTGGCCAACACCGCTCTGGCTAATCGCACGGTCGCGATTTATATGACCAAACCATCGACGCGAACTCGCCTAGCCTCTGAGACCGCAGTAGCGCATTTGGGGGGAACCCCCATCTTTATTCGCGGTGATGATTTACAAATCGGCCGCGGTGAAACGATTGCGGATACCGCTCGCGTAATAAGTGGATACGCATCAGCGTTGATCATCCGAACCTTTAAACAATCCGATGTCGATGAGTTGGGTGCCAACTCAACGATTCCTGTGATCAATGGATTAACCGATGATGATCACCCAACGCAATTGCTCGCCGATTGGGTCACCATCCGCGAAGCATTTGGCAAAGATATCTCTGGTCGTAAATTCACCTATGTTGGTGACGGAAATAATATGGCGCATGCCTGGCTAACAATGGGTGCAATTATGGGAGCACACGTTGTTGTTGCAACACCGGGTGGAAATTACGCACCGGATCAAGGCGCCGTTGCAGGTGCGCGTGCGATCGCTGCTACGACGGGAGCCACCATCGAGGTCTTGACCGATCCTGAGGCAGCCGCAAAGGGTGCCAGCGTTCTCTACACCGATGTTTGGATGTCCATGGGAGATCCAGAAGATGAGCGAGCCGCGAAGTTGAAGGCACTTGCACCATTTGCGGTGACCGAGAATTTAATGGGGCTAACTACATCGGATGCCATATTTATGCATTGCCTGCCCGCCCACCGCGGTGAAGAGGTATCAGCAGAAGTGATAGATGGCAAGAGGTCGGTCATCTGGCGTGAGGCATATCACCGTCGCACAACAATTCAGGCTATTTTATATCACTTAGTCCGCGGTGAATTGAGTGGGAACACTTTTTAAGGAGGGTTTAACACGGATTTAAGGTGTTATGCCTATTATTTACTAGTCGCGCTCGCTAGATTAACGCCATGCGTGTAGCCGTCCCGAAAGAAACTAGACCTGGCGAAAAGCGAGTCGCCCTAGTCCCTGACATCATTTCTAAGCTGACTAAAGCTGGACTTGAAGTCGTTATTGAATCCGGTGCAGGAGTCGCAGCTGAATTTTCAGATGCGCAATTTACTGCGGCCGGTGCAACCGTCAAGAGCGGAAATATCATCAGTGATGCCGATGTCGTTCTATCGGTACAACCACTGACGCCCGATGCGATGAAGTCGCTTAAAAAGGGTGCTATTACTATCTCATTCTTATCTCCAACCACTGCCGTCGATTCAATCGAAGCAGCGGTTGCGGCAAGCGTTACAGCGATCTCCCTCGAACTGGTGCCGCGTATTTCACGTGCGCAGTCGATGGATGCTCTCACATCACAAGCTCTCTGCGCGGGATACAAAGCGGTGCTCGTTGGCGCCGAACTCTCTCCTCGATTCTTCCCACTCTTG
>CAIKID010000112.1 GCA_903827345.1 uncultured Actinomycetes bacterium
AGAAATGTTGTTACGCGATCTGAACCGCGCGCCAGCCACCAAGCGAGGGGCACCCCCAAGAGAAGACAGATTAATCCAGCGAGGAGCGAGGTCCAGATTGAGAGTTTCACAGCGGTGAGCGAGCCATCGCTGCGAATACTTGTAAAGAAGGTAGACCACGGAACTTTTACAAAAATGGCAACAAGTGGAAGAGCCACGACGGTTATAGCGAGGCCGGCGAGCAGGCGAGTTACTGGGTCAGTTCTACGCCGCTTCATTGTGAAATGGTAAACCCACTAGCCGCTAATAACTTCTTCGCATTATGACCCTTCAGGTAATCAAAGAAGGTCTGCGCCCAATGGCTCTTTGCCGTTCTCTTTTGGGTCGAAATTCCGAGTTGGTACTGGGTTGAGGCCGCCGCGGTATTGGCAAAAGTGATCGCCGTCAGCTTGCTTGGGTTGGCCACCACATCAGTTTTATAGACAATTGCTGCATCGACCGACCCGGCTAGTAACTTTGCCACGGCGCTGGCATCCGAGCTCTCCAACGAAACTGGAGTACTGGTAACAGATCCTTCACTCTGCAGAGCTGAATCAGCCGCAATGCCACATGGAACACTATGAGAACACTGCAACCACTTGAAGCCGGCATTAAGGTCAGAGATTTTCCTAATCTTCGATCCTCTAGGGACCGCAACCACCACCTGATTAACCAGATAAGCAATTGGGTCGGGAACCTCTGCAACGACAGAACTCATCGCAGAAACATCAGCAGAAACAAATATATCTGCTGGAGCTCCGGAGTTAATCTGAGTAGCCAAAGTGGTAGAAGATGCGAATGAAAATCTCACAGTGATACCGGGATGCGCCGCTTGAAAGCTCGCCCCAAGAACTGAGAAGGCCTTCGTCAAACTTGAAGCAGCGAAGACGGTCACGGTGCGTGAATCACTCTGTGCTTGGGAAGCGGGGACCGGGATTAAGAGAGTTGCGGCGAGAAAGAAACTGACGGCTACGTGCGCAGGTTTCACTCTGAAACAATAACTTCAATAAAGTGTTTAGCAGAACCATTTCTCGCAAACGCTAAAAGCGTCAATCCAAATTCATCCGCCAATTCGATAGCAAGTGAAGTGGGCGCACTGACCCCAACGAGAGCAGAGATCCCAGCACAGATAGCCTTCTGCACAATTTCATATCCGACTCGCCCAGAAACGACTAAGGTCCAATCCGAAAGTGGAAGTTTCTGCGCCATGAGGGCTGCGCCAATTACCTTGTCCACCGCATTGTGTCGTCCCACATCTTCGCGAAGATAGACGGATTCGCCGGCTGGATTTACCAAGAGTGCGGCGTGCAATCCACCGGTCTTAGAAAAAACTTGCTGTTTTCCTACTAATAGCTCGGGCAAGATCGCCAAATCTGAAAGGTTTTTGCTGGTGTTGACTACCTTTGGTATTCCGCGCAGATGCAAGTCAGAGATACTCGTTGATCCACATACACCGCATGCAGAGGTAATCGTGAATCGGCGATCCAAATTTCGATGGGATGCGGGCGCATCTAGGGAGACTTCGGCAATAACGACATTTGCCCTCTGCCTTGGAGTCAGAGTGCGGTCCCCGCAAACCTTCACGGTGAGAAGTTGATCAGGCGCGGTAAGAAAACCTTCACCCCAGAGGAAACCGGCGGCAAGTTCTAAATCTGCACCAGGTGTGCGCATCGTTATACCCAGCTGTTCTTCAACATCCCCACGCTTAAGGCGAATTTCTAGGGGCTCTTCAACAACGACGGTATCTGAAGTCATGTCTGCAGAATCGGATTTCTGCACCTTTACCTTCGCCGTTGCAGATGGGGCTTTTGGATTATCCTGCATATCGATAGAACTCAATATTCTCAGCCGGTAATGGTTTATTACCCAAGATCAAGTCGGCGGCCTTTTCGGCCACCATCATTACTGGGGCATAAATATTTCCATTGGTCACATAGGGAAATACCGAGGCATCGCAGACGCGCAACCCATCGACTCCATGAACCTTCATCGTGGCTGGGTCCACAACGGACATCGCATCAGTTCCCATCTTTGCGGTACAAGAGGGATGCAGTGCTGTCTCGCCATCTTTGCGAACCCAATCTAAGATCTCAGCATCTGTCGCAACCGATGGACCAGGAGATGTCTCTCCGCCGTTGTATTGATCCATTGCCTTCTGCGTCAAGATATCGCGCGCCACTCTGACCGCTTCAACCCATTCGCGACGGTCCTCATCCGTTGACATGTAATTAAATCGCAGCGCCGGCTTTACCAGTGGATCGGTGCTCTTGATCTTGATCGAGCCACGTGCATTGGAATACATAGGGCCAACGTGGACTTGATAGCCGTGCCCGCCTGAAGGTGCGGTGCCGTCATAGCGAATTGCCAGCGGTAGGAAATGAAACATTAAATTGGGATATTTAACATCGGCGTTGCTGCGCGTAAATCCACCTGCTTCAAAATGATTAGTGGCACCAGGTCCGCTCCGTAGAAATAACCACCGCGCGCCAATGAATGGTCTGCGCCAGAGTTTAAGCATCGGTTGCATCGAAACTGGTTCTTTGCAGGCGTATTGGACATAGACTTCTAGATGATCCTGCAAGTTTTCGCCAACACCCGGTAGATCATTTACAACAGCAATTCCCATGGCTTTTAGCTCTTTGGCATTGCCGATTCCTGAAAGTTGCAAAATCTGAGGTGTGTTTATGGCCCCACCGCAGAGAATAATCTCGCGGCCCTTAATAATTTCTGTCTTGCCTTTAATCACAACTTCAACTCCGACGGCTGTCTTGCCCTCGAATATAACTTTGCTAACCATGGCACGAGTCTTCACGGTCAGGTTCTTGCGCTTCATTACTGGATGGAGATAGGCGCGGGCAGAACTCAAACGCCTACCGCGGCGTACATTGCGATCGAATGCGGCGAAACCCTCTTGACGAAAGCCGTTCACATCATCGGTGCGCGGGTATCCAGCTTCTTCGGTTGCTTTAAAGAAGGCAGCGAACAGTGGGCTCTTGATCGGGCCCCGCTCTAGCTCTAAAGGCCCGCTATTACCCCGAAAGGGGTTCTTGGGATCGGCTAAGCAATTCTCCATCTTTTTAAAGTAGGGCAGGCAGTGCGCGTAATCCCAATTCTCCATGCCAGCATCTTTACTCCACCTCTCGTAATCGAGTGGATTTCCGCGTTGCCAGATCATGCCGTTGATGCTTCCCGAGCCGCCCAATACCTTTCCGCGCGCATGATAAATCTTGCGGTTATTCATAAAAGGCTCAGGCTCAGATTCGTATTTCCAGTCGTAGTGCTTATTGCCGATAGGAAAGGCTAGAGCAGCTGGCATATGAATGAAAACATCCCATTTGTAATCGGGGCGGCCCGCCTCTAGGACTAAAACTGAATTCTTTGGATCTGCGCTCAACCGATTTGCTAGGGAGCTACCTGCAGAGCCACCTCCGACAATGATGTAATCGTAAAGTGGCTTCATTTAACTATGTTACTCAAGAAATAGATCGGCGCGCTAGTCAAATGACTTTCCATTTAACGAGCGCGCCGATCTTTTAACTATTTATTGCTGATTGGCTTTACTTAGCTAACCATGCCTTCACAATTGCTGGGTGGGCATCGACCCAGATCTTCGCTGCAGCGTCATCAGTCAACTTGCCTACAGCAAGTGACTTTGCAACCGAGTTCTGATCTGCATTGGTCCACTTAAAGTTCTTGATCACAGTTGCCGCAGGGGAACCGGAATTCATGAACTTCACGCTTGCCACTTTATTAAGTGGATAAGGTGGGTAATCGCAAGCCACCGTCTTTGGATCTGCATCGCAACCCTTTGTCCACTTTGGAAGTGTGACATGCACCAATGGAACTTCAGCTAAGAACCACTGAGGTTCGTAGAAGTAGCCGATCATTGGCTTCTTCTGCGCTTGTGCAGCGCGGAAGGAGGTGATGAGTGCAGCTTCGCTACCTGTGAAAATAACCTTGTAGTTCAATTTAAGGTTTTTAAGAATTGCAGCATCGTTAGTTACATAAGAAGGGTCGCCATCAAGGAATGCACCCATGCTGCCTGACTCAGAAGTTTTGAACAGACTTGCATACTTATTCAAGTTCTTGTAATTGGTGATACCGGGATATTTTGCGACCATCCAAGGAACAACATACCAACCGATGATGCCGTTATTGCCGGTGCTACCAAGATCCACGGCAACCTTCTGCTTTGTGATGTACTTAGCAGCTAAATCTTCATGCCCCCAGTTTTCAAGGATTGCGTCGACCTGACCGGTTGGGAATCCCTGCCATGAAACTTGTTCTGAAATATTTTTTATAACAACCTTGCAACCCAAGCTGTGCTTCAATACATAGGAAACAACAGCAAGGTCGGCTTCATAACCAACCCAAGCATTGTCAGCCAAATTAACGGTTCCGCAAGCAGCTGCCGCTTGAGCAGGCACTGCCGCTGGTAGAGCAAAGGTAATAGCGCTCACGACAAGCATGAGAGTGGCTCCACGACGGAACCTATGCGATTTAAACATAAATAACTCCTCCGGATCTATTGATTGCAATCAACATGGCCGCCAACCAATGCAATTAGCGGATTCTATTTACTTGCCCTGGAGCGTACTCCTGACCGCTGCCGCCTGGGTGATTCTGTCCAATAAAATTCCTAAAAGGACGATAGCTAACCCCGCCGCTAACCCCTTCCCCGTGAGATGTAACTGCGCGAAACCAGCTACAACGAGGTATCCAAGTCCGCCAGCCCCTACAAGGCCGCCTACGACAACCATTGCTAGAACATAAATTATGCCTTGGTTGGTCGAAAGTGCCACCGCGCGCCGAGCACTTGGTAATTGAACCTTAATAATCATCTGCCACTTGCTTGATCCAGCTGCAATGCCTGCTTCGGAAATCGATGCCGGAATACCTGCAATTCCATCTGCCATCAATTTAATTGAAGCAGGAGCGGCATAAACAATGGCCGCCATGATTGCAGTAAACCTAGTTGCACCGAATAGACCTAGGAAAGGTACTAGGTAGACGAATGCGGGCAGGACTTGCCCCGCATCGAGAATAGGTCGAATAATTTGATCGGCTCTTTTACTTCTGCCGATCCATACTCCAACCACAATGCCAATCGTTACGGTTGCGATCGAAGCGACTAAAACTGAGGCTAGCGTTGCCATAGTGTCAGACCACAAACCAGTACCTACAATTCCCAGCACACAGAATATTGCAACTAGCGTTAACTTTCTGCCTCCAAGAATTGCTGCCAGCAAAACAAATGCGATTCCGGTAATAAACCAAGGACTATTCGTTAAAAGAGTTTGTAGCGGATTGAGCAATCCATATGAAATGCCGTTGGTGATTGCATTAGTGACGTTTACAAAATGTGCCTGGAACCAATTCGTTGCATTATCAGTGTACGTTGCAATGTCGTGGCCGAGAACGCCAGTACCGGGGAAATTCCCTGCCCAAAGGTAGATTCGCGAAATAACCACTGCAATCACACTGACAATCGCACCAATCCTTAATATTTGACGATGATGCTTATGGTCGAGGAGATGTGAATTTTCGGCATCAACTTTCGAAGCCGCTGCAGTTGTCGTTCGGTCTAAAACAACAGCCAAAATTACAATTCCCAATCCGGCTTGAAATGAACTCCCGATATCCAAGGACTCCAGGGCTCTAATTACGACTTTTCCTAATCCGGGAGCATCGATTAAGGCTGCAATAGTCACCATCGAGAGCGCTGCCATGATCGTTTGGTTGATGCCTACAACAATGGTGCGTTTAGCTTGGGGCAGCTGCACCTTGCGCAGGGCTTGCATTCGGGTGGAGCCCATAGATACCGCTGCTTCGACGCTCGACCAGGGCACTTCATGGAGAGCTACCGCGGTAATACGCAGCGCAGGTGGTATGGCGTAGACCATAGTCACGATGGTCGCCGAGGCTGGGCCGATTAAAAAGAAGAGGGTGACGGGAGTGAGATAAACGAATGTAGGCATCACTTGGGCAAAGTCCAGGGCGGGCGTAATAATCTTTTCAAAGCGAGGGAATAACCCCGCACATATACCGAGTGGGATACCTATTATGAGCGCAAGCACCACTGCGGCAAGCGTCAACGCCAGCGTATCCATAGATTCCTGCCAATAACCCAGCAGGCCGAGTGAGATTAGCCCCGTACAAACGAGAAGCGCAATTCGTAGGTTTGCAACTGCATATGCCAGGTAACTCAGCAGGACCACAATGCCAAACCATCCCAACAATGGCGAGGCATTATTGCCGACCGCCTGGCTGATGAGATCTTGGATACCCGTCACAAAGGTATCGATGAAGTCGCGGATTACATTAATAAAGAAGGTAAAGACCGGATTTGATGTCCGATTATTGCTGATCCAGTCACTGACGCTATTGAGCCAATTTTGGAATGAGGTAAGGCTCGAGGTATCCAAAGGGAGTGTCGCGATTCCTCGCAGCAAAATTGCAAAAAATAGGAAGCCGCCCGTCAGGAGTGAGAGTTGAAAACCCAACTTAGATTTCTTTGCGGCAACCGGCGCTGGCTCACTAGAAGGCTTGGAGAGCAAGGTGGTAGCCACCGGCTATTCCTGACCTGAGATGAGATGCAAAACTTCCACGGCCGTGACTACGCCAAGTAAGTTTCCGTTCTCCATCACCCTAATCGGAATCGATGATTCGATGATCTGACGAGTCGCATTCCTCACGGTGATGTTAGGTGGAAGAATCGGACCACTTAAGTCTTCGCCCGGTTCGGGCTTTCGCGCAATCCAACGCAAGGTAAGAATATGAGACTTCGGGAAGTCACGAACAAAATTTGCTACATAATCATCTGCAGGTTGTGCCACTAATTCTTCCGGGGTACCTATCTGGACTACTGCACCGTCACGCATGATCGCAATTCGGTCACCTAGCTTCACAGCTTCCGCCAAGTCGTGAGTAATAAAGACCATCGTTTTTCCAAGTTGATGATGCAGCCGTATGACCTCAGTCTGCATATCTCTTCTAATAAGCGGATCCAGTGCACTAAATGGCTCATCCAAGAAAAGTACTTGCGGATCTACAGCGAGAGCGCGAGCTAAGCCAACGCGCTGTTGCATACCACCCGATAACTGCTCTGGATAGGCCTGGGAGTAACCTTGTAATCCAACTAGCTCGATTACCTCATTAGCTCGAGCATGGCGCTCGGCTTTGCCAACTCCATTTATTTCAAGGCTATAGGAAACGTTGTCGATAACTTTGCGATGCGGCAAGAGACCAAAATGTTGGAAGACCATCGAGAAACGGGTCTTACGCAATTCACGAAGTCTCTTATCGTCCACCTTCAGAATATCTTCGTCTTCAAAACGTAATTCACCTTGTGTTGGCTCAATCAAGCGCGTCATACAGCGAACCAAAGTAGATTTGCCTGAACCGGAAAGTCCCATAACAACGAAGACTTCACCAGGAGCAACATCAAAGGAGACGTCACGCACCGCAATTGTGTTACCGGTCTTGGCGCGCAATTCTTGTCGCGAAAGGGATGCATCGGGGCTTCCAATGATCGCCTCCGGATTGGATCCAAATACCTTCCATAAGTTTCGAACCGAAATCATCGGAGCTTGGTTATCCAACTTCGCCCCCTTTAATTACCATCAGCAAACCATTCTGATTTACTTGGTGAATTGTTGGTCCAAATGTGTTTTATTTCAAGGTATTCCTGCA
>CAIKID010000113.1 GCA_903827345.1 uncultured Actinomycetes bacterium
ACGTGTCGTTGGCAGCGAGCGTGAATTGTACGAAGCGCCTCTTCCAGCCATTGTCACCGTCAGAGATGGACTTAATATTCCGCGTTATCCCTCGGTGCCTGGACGGATTCAATCCCGTAAGAAACCAGTGGATATGAAGAAGGCCGAACCCCGTGTGCCAAAGTTAGAGAAGTTGCAACTTACCCTCGCGCCATCTAAATCTAAGAGCGCAGAAATTCTGGGACAAGGTGAAGCTGCAGTACCAGCGCTGATCGAAGTTTTGAAAAAGATTGGAATTCTCGCATGATTCTCGTCCTCATTGACCACGATCGTGGCGAATTAGATCCGCTCTCGCTGAGAGCGCTGACATCCGCCCGCGCATTATCTTCCGATGTGCATGCCGTTGTTATCGGTAAAGATGGCGCAAAGGTGGCGACGGAAGTAGGGGAGTATGGCGCGCAGGTTCTTCATGTTGCCGTTAACTCCGACCTTACGGATTACGCCCCTATGGCGAGTGGCCGTGCACTTCTTCAATTGGTCAATGAACTTAAGCCGGAGGTCGTTCTTGCTGCCGGAGGTCCGCGTGGCAATGAACAATTGGCACATCTAGCCGCATTTATGGATTTACCAATGGCAGCAGAGTGCACCACTATTAAAATTGGTAATCCTCACGAGGTAACGCGCGCCCGTTGGGCCGCGAACATATTTGAAGATGCTCTCGTACATTCCGATCTGCTCATAGCCTCTGTATTAGCTTTCTCGGTAGAGCCATTGCAAGTCGGAGGGTCTGCAGAAGTGAAGGAGTTCGAGGTCAAACTTGAGCCGGCAGATACTCTGGTTAAAGTCATTGGTCGCGCCAGCGAGAGCAAAGGTGGCGGAGTTTCGCTGACGGATGCCAAGGTCATTGTCTCTGGCGGTCGCGGTGTTGGCGGTCCAGAAGGTTTTGGCATCCTCGAAGAGCTCGCTGGGCTGCTTGAAGGAACAGTTGGCTGTTCACGCGTTGTTACGAGTTCAGGTTGGCGGCCACATGCAGAGCAAGTGGGTCAAACTGGTACCAAGGTCGCTCCAGATCTCTATTTAGCCTGTGGAATCAGTGGAGCAATGCAACATATTGCAGGATGCAAAAATAGTAAGACGATCGTAGTAATTAATACCGATCCCGAGGCTCCAATTCTGGCATATGCAGATTACGCAATCATTGGAGATTTACACAAAGTCATTCCGGCTTTGACCGCAGCAGTAAAAGCAGCAAGGGGTTAATCGTGTCCGATATCGAAATCGCACAAGGTGCAGTTATGAAACCAATCGTCGAGATTGGCAAAACCTTAGGTATTTCAGATGAGCACCTAGACAACTATGGGCGTTATAAGGCGAAGGTATCGCTAGCCTATTTGGATTCACTGCCGAAGCGCGACACGGCCAAGTTGATTCTGGTAACTGCGATCAGTCCCACACCTGCAGGTGAGGGCAAGACAACAACTACCGTTGGTCTCGGAGATGCACTCCGCCACATTGGCAAGAACGCCATGATTGCTCTACGCGAACCTTCGCTCGGTCCAGTCTTTGGAATGAAAGGTGGAGCCGCCGGAGGTGGCCATGCCCAAGTCGTTCCTATGGAAGATATCAATCTGCACTTTACAGGGGACTTCAGCGCAATTGCTCTGGCTAACAATCTCTTGGCAGCTCTAGTTGATAATCACATTCACCATGGCAATATCTTGGATATTGATGTCCGGCGAATTACTTGGAAGCGCGTAGTGGATATGAACGATCGTGCACTTCGCGAGATCGTTGTTTCGCTCGGTGGCGTCGGCAATGGTTTTCCGCGCAGCGATGGTTTCGACATAGTTGTTGCTTCGGAGATCATGGCCATTTTCTGTTTAGCCACATCGATAGAAGATCTCAAAGAACGTATCAGCAACATTGTTGTTGGCTACACCAAAGATAAGAAGCCGGTCTGCGCTCGAGATGTCAATGCACAAGGCGCTATGACGGTTATCTTGAAGGATGCCTTCAAACCTAATTTGGTGCAGACCCTAGAG
>CAIKID010000114.1 GCA_903827345.1 uncultured Actinomycetes bacterium
GGGGAGGCGACCGGAAGAACCGCATGGACAAGTTGGAAGGCAGGACTAGTAGAGACGCTAGTGAAACGCACGCTCGCTGCCATGCAGGGAATCGCTCCAGCGCCGCAACCTGAACTAACACCGGAGCAATTAGCGAAGGCCGCCAAAAATAAATTGACTGTAGAAATCTTTGACCGTGGCGATGTTTTCGATATTGAGATTGTTGCACCTGATCGTTTGGGGTTGCTCTCTGCGATTTCCGCGGTGTTCACTGTTACTCGCCTAGATGTCAGATCTGCCAAGACTCGTACCGTTGATCGAGTCGCAGTCATGAACTGGATTGTGAGCACGGATGTAAATGTGCAGATGCCTTCCCATGATGGCTTGGTGGATCTGATCGAGCGCGCACTGGTGGGGACAGAGGATTTACAGGTCCGTATCGACGAGCGGATTCGCTCGTACCGCAGGCGCCCTGGGATTCCGGTGCCGCCGCCAGTCGTCTCCGCTATTACACAAATCGTCACCGATGCCACCATCATCGAGGTGAGGATGCACGATCGTCCCGCGCTATTGCATACCGTCACCACCGCTATTTCGGAGTTTGGAGTAGATATTCGCGGAGCGATAGTTTCAACGCTGGGAGCAGAGGCTTTTGACACTCTCTATGTGACGGATTTGAATGGCGCGCCGCTGACCAATGACCATGCGCATGAACTGGCTGCAAAGCTGGAGATTATCTTGACCTCTCAGGACTAGTACCCTTACGCCGTGTTCGATTCGCTCTCTGCCAAGTTCTCATCTGCCCTGACATCTCTGCGCTCTCGTGGGCGGATCAAGGCAGGGGATATCGACGAGATCGTTGGAGAGATTCGCACCGCTTTAATTGAGTCGGATGTCGCTCTGGAAGTTGCTGATACCTTCACGGCAACCATCAAGGAACTTTCGCTCGGCTCCCTCGAACAGATAAATAAGAGCACAAATCCTGCCAATGGAATCTTCGAGATCGTTAACAGCGAACTGATAAAGATTCTGGGTGGAGAGACTCGTCGCATCCGAATGGCGAAGAAGGCCCCGACTGTCATTATGTTGGTGGGATTGCAAGGTGCAGGTAAAACTTCTCTTGCGGGCAAGTTGGCTTTGTATTTGAAGAACCAGGGAAATACTCCGCTTCTCGTAGCTTCTGATTTACAGCGCCCCAATGCGGTCAATCAACTACAACAAGTTGGCGCCAGTGTTGGAATCCCCGTCTTTGCACCAGAACCTGGCAATGGCGTCGGTGATCCGGTAAAAGTTGCGCAAGCGGGTAAGAAATTTGCAGAGGATAAATTACATAACTTTGTCATCGTAGATACCGCTGGCCGACTCGGTGTCGATGAAGAATTAATGAGTCAGGCATCGCGAATCCGCGATGCGGTAAAGCCGGATGAAATTCTCTTTGTGGTCGATGCGATGCTGGGTCAGGATGCAGTTCGAACCGCTTCCAGCTTCTTGGAGGGCGTTGGATTTGATGGCGTAGTCCTCACCAAGCTCGATGGTGATGCTCGTGGAGGCGCAGCTCTCTCCATCGTTTCACTCACGGGTCGCCCGATTATGTTTGCAGCAACTGGAGAGAAGCCATCAGATTTTGATCTCTTTCACCCCGATCGCATGGCCTCACGCATCTTGGGTCTCGGTGATGTCGCGACTCTCGCCGAACAAGCGAAAGCAGCGTTTGATCCAGAGCTAAGTAAGAAGTTTGAAGAGAAATACGCAGCTGGCGATGACTTCACCTTGATTGATTTCTTGAGCCAATTGCAGGCTATGAAGAAGATGGGCTCGATGACGAAGATGCTGGGCATGCTGCCGGGAATGAATAGCGGAGCGATGAAGAAGCAACTCGATAACTTCGATGAAGGGGATTTGGTTAAGACTGAGGCCATCATCCAGTCGATGACTCCAGCCGAACGCCACGATGTAAAGATCCTCAACGGTATGCGCCGGGCCAGAATTGCCAAAGGCAGCGGCCGCGCCGTCTCAGAGGTCAACAACCTGGTGGATCGCTTCACGAGCGCACAGAAGATGATGCGCCAGATGCGAAAGGGCGGGGGATTGCCCGCTGGAATGCCAGCAATTCCTGGAATGCCACCGCTACCTCAGTCGAATAAAGCCCTGCCGCCCAAGAAGAAATCTAAGTCTGGGAATCCCGCCAAACGCGCCGCTGAGCAGGGGTAATTCGCCAATTTGGCCTCAGCCCCGCTAGATGGCAAGATTGGCCCCCTGTGCAAGGGCCCTCTACCCCTTCACTAGATTTATACCCATCCATTATGGATTGAGATTTGCCTGTCGCTCCCACTGACAGCGTGATGATCGAACCGAACCACTCGCAAGGAGTAACCACACACGTGGCCGTTAAAATTAAGTTGATGCGTTTCGGAAAGATCCGCACCCCGCATTACCGTATCGTCGTTGCAGATGCTCGCACCGCTCGTGATAGCCGCGCTATCGAAGAGATCGGTCGCTACAACCCAAATGCTGAACCTTCATTCATTCAGGTTGATGGAGCTCGCGCCGCATACTGGCTCGGAGTTGGCGCACAGCCAACAGAAGCAGTAGCCGCAATTTTGAAGATCACCGGTGATTGGCAGAAGTTCAAGGGTCTTCCTGGAACCGAAGGAACTCTCCGCTTTGCAGAGCCAAAGCCAGATAAGCGCATTGCATACGAAGCTGCTGTTCACTCAGCAATGAATGAGCCTGCAGAAGGCGCTACAACTCTTAAGAAGAAGGCCGCTGACAAATTAGCTGCCAAGGCAAACCCTGTTGTGGAAGTTACACCTGAGGTCGTAGCAGTGGAAGTTGCTCTAGAGACCGCTGTTGATGCTGCAGTCGAAGAAGTAGTTGCTGAAGTAGTTGCCGAAGAGGTAGTTGCCGAAGCAGTAGCTGAAGTTGTCACCGAAGCGGTTGCTGAATAACCATGATTGACGAGGCTCTCGAACATCTCGTAAAGGGAATCGTTGACAATCCGCAAGAGGTTGTCATTACTGAGAAGACTCATCGCCGTGGAACGACTTTAGAAGTGCGCGTGCATCCAGAAGATATTGGCAAGGTGATTGGTCGTAATGGCCGCACCGCACGTGCGCTTCGCACAGTCATCAGCGCAATAGCTGGTCGCTCAGTTCGAGTAGATCTCATCGAGGCTGACGAGGCTCGATAACAATGTTGCTCGTCGTCGGCCGAATTGGTCGGGCGCACGGAGTGCATGGTGAAGCCACCATCGAAGTTCGTACCGACTTACCGGATGAACGTTTTGTTGTTGGTGCGCGTCTAATTACTGATCCCGAATCAAATGGTCCTTTGACCATTGCATCGGCGCGCGATCACAATGGAATCTTGCTCCTAAAATTTTCGGAAGTTAATGATCGCACTGCAATTGAAAAGGTGCGTGACACGCTGCTGCTCGCTGACGTTGATATGAGTGAAGAAGCCGCATTTGAAGATGAATACCATGTACAGCAATTGATCGGTTGCGATGTTGTACTTCAATCTGGTCTGAAAATTGGAGAGTTAACTGATGTTCTCAATCTCCCTGGCCAAGATCTGCTTGCCATCAAGGGCGATCGTGGCGAAATTCTGATTCCATTTATTGCTGAATTTGTTCCGGAGGTCGACATCGAAAATCGCAGAATTGTCGTTCTCCCGCCCGAGGGACTTCTTGAGCTCCATGACTCCAGTGAGAGCGGCGCGGGCGATGAGTAACATCTCCTTTGATCTGATCACGATATTCCCTGACTATTTCGCCCCTCTCAAGCTCTCTCTCACCGGTAAGGCCGAAGAGAATGGCTTGATTGATATTCGCATCCATGATCTGCGCGAGCAGGCTCATGGGGTCCACAAGAGCGTAGATGACACCCCATATGGCGGCGGTGCCGGGATGGTTATGTCACCCGAACCTTGGGGAAAGGCGATTGATCAAGTTCTTGCTGGTTCAACTGCTGCGATCCACGATCTGATTATCTTGACTCCAGCTGGAGAAAAACTGACGCAGAAGATGGCTGAGGAACTTTCGCATAGTGAGCACCTCATCTTTGCCTGCGGCCGTTATGAAGGAATTGATTTTCGAGTCACGGAGTACTACCAGACGCTTCCCAATGTTCGAGTGCGTGAGCTCTCAATTGGAGATTATGTTTTAGGTGGGGGAGAAGTTGCCACCTTGGTCACCATGGAAGCGATTATTCGTTTAATTCCCGGAGTACTCGGAAATCCGCAATCTCTTACAGAGGAATCTCACTCGTTACCCGACGACGTGGTCGAATATCCTAATTTCACCAAGCCCGCCACCTGGAGGGGTCTGGAAGTGCCAGAAGTTCTTCTCTCAGGTAACCATGCGCTCATTAAAGCGTGGCGCGCCGACCAGGCAGCACAGCGAACGGCAAAGTTGGGACGTCTAACTCGCGAGTAACCAGCGTCTGCAGGGTACCTTTCACCCATTGCTTTACATCTTAAGAGGAGTTAGTCAATGGCCCAGATCGATCCCAAGATTCAGATGCGATTGATTCGTGATCTAGAACCTGCTGTTGCGGTCGAAATTGAGCGTCATATAAAGACCACCAAGGATTGGTATCCCCACGAGTATGTCCCTTGGTCAGAAGGTCGCACCTTTGCTGGACCACTTAATGGTGACGCATGGGAAGCTAAA